>CANGEH010000143.1 GCA_947452665.1 Caulobacteraceae bacterium | reverse complement strand
GGCAATGAAAAGAATCTCGATCTGGTTCAGGCTGTGCGCCGGGCCGGATGGACGGCGGTGGCGGTGAATTATCGCGGCTCTTGGGGCAGTCCTGGATCCTACCGCTTTGCCAATAATCTGGAAGACGCAAAGGCGGTGCTGGCCTATCTGCGCGACCCGGCCAATGCCAAGGCCTTAGGGATTGATCCGGCCAAGATTGTCATTGGCGGCCACAGTATGGGCGGCTGGGTGGTGGCGCATACAGCGTCCAAAGACCATGGCCTTCTGGGCGCTGTGATGATTTCGGCCGGCGATATGGGCACGATTGGCCTAGGTCTGCCACGCCCGGCCCTGGTGCAGGAAATGTCGCAAGACATGGAAAGTCTGGCCGATGTCACGCCGGGCAGCATGGCCGATGAATTGATCAAGAACGGTGAGGGCTGGACCTTTGCTAAGGCCGCGCCGGGCCTTGGCCAGACACCGCTCTTTGTCCTGACCTCAGATGATGGCCTGGCCGATCAGTCCGACGCCTTGGCCAAGGCCATCAAGGATGGGGGCGGCAAGCAGATCAAGACCCTGCATGTCGCCACAGATCACAGCTGGTCGGACCACCGTATCGCCCTGCAGGCCGCCGTCGTGACCTGGCTTGAAGGCTTGGTGGTCAAGCCCTAGGCCAAGCCTGACCCTAGGGCATGGCAAATTTTTCCGTCCATACGGTTTGCTAAACGCTGATAACGCGATAACTGATTAGACATGACAAACCTGATCGACCCCTCCGCCGACACCCTTTTGCTTGCCAAACCAGACCGCATGGTTTCCGTGCGTGAGACGTTTGGTGTTGATAGCGACATGATGGTCCCGGCCTTTTCGACCCCCGATGCGCATGTGCCGGAGATCGATCCCACCTATAAATTTGACCCCCAGACCACACTGGCCGTCTGTGCAGGCTTTGCGCATGATCGCCGGGTCATGGTTCAGGGCTATCACGGTACGGGCAAGTCGACCCATATCGAACAAATTGCCGCGCGCCTGAACTGGCCCCTGGTGCGGATCAATCTTGACAGCCATATCAGCCGGATCGACCTGGTCGGCAAGGACGCGATTGTCCTCAAAGACGGCAAACAGGTTACCGAGTTTCGCGAAGGCATGCTGCCCTGGGCCCTGCAACGGCCCATCGCGCTGGTGTTTGACGAATATGATGCGGGCCGACCTGATGTAATGTTCGTCATTCAGCGCGTGCTGGAAGTGCAGGGCAAGCTAACCCTGCTCGACCAGAACCGGGTGATCAAGCCAAACCCCTATTTCCGCCTGTTTGCCACCACCAATACGATCGGGTTGGGCGATACGTCCGGCCTTTATCACGGCACCCAACAGATCAATCAGGGCCAGATGGACCGCTGGTCGATCGTCACCACCTTGAACTATCTGGCCCATGACGTCGAAGCCGACATTGTGACCGCCAAGTCCCCGTCCTATGACACACCCGAAGGCCGCCGCACGATCGCGGCCATGGTCCGGGTCGCGGATATGACGCGCAATGCCTTTATGAATGGCGATATCTCAACCGTCATGAGCCCGCGCACGGTCATTACCTGGGCCCAGAATGCCGAGATTTTTGGCGGAGATCTGGCCTTGTCCTTCCGGCTGACCTTCCTGAACAAGTGCGATGAGCTGGAGCGGGCCACGGTGGCCGAATTCTTCCAGCGCGCCTTTGGCCAGGACCTGCCGGAAAGTGCCGCCCGGGTAAAGGTGGCCTAGGCCGATAGGCCGTTCAAACTAAAGGCCTTTTGTTTTAGGCAATTGCGCGCAAGATGGGGCCATGAGCTTGGCCACCCATCTTGCCCCTTGCGGACCTGTGCTGGACGCAGCAGCGGCGCAGCGCGTGCGCGAGGTCTTGGCCAAGGCGGCGCTCAAGGACGGTTGGGCGGACCTTCTGGAAACGGCGTGGCCAAGCCTTGCCCCGATTGCGGCGGCATCGCCCTATTTGGGCGGCCTGATGCGGCGTCCACCCGAGCGGATTTGGTCCATCTTGCGCGTGTCTTCCGAAGATCGGATGGCTGAGATCCTTAAGGCCTGCGCGGCGGTCCCAAGCTTGACGCCAGAGGCTGGGGCTAAGGCCCTGCGCGGACTAAAGGCCGATGCGCATCTGACTATTGGTCTGGCCGATCTGGGCGGGGTCTGGGGGCTGGACCAGGTCACGGGCGCGATCACAGATTTTGCCGACGGCGCCGTCCAGGCCGCCTTGGCGATTGCCGCAGCCCAGGAGGTGGCGGCGGGGCGGCTATTGGCACAAGCACCGTCCGAAGCCGGGCCAGTGCCAGGGCTATTCGTCATCGCCATGGGCAAGCACGGCGCGCATGAGCTGAACTATTCCAGCGATATCGATATTTCGGTATTTTACGAGCCAGAGCTTATTCCGGTCGCTGAGGGTCAGGATGCGCAAGCCCTGGCCTTGCGTGTAACCCGCAGCCTTGCCCAATTGCTGCAAGAGCGCACGGCCGATGGTTATGTGTTTCGGGTGGACCTTCGCCTGCGTCCAGACCCTAGCGCCACGCCACCGGCCGTGACGGCCGCGGCGGCCCTGGACTATTACCAGACCCTTGGTCAGAACTGGGAGCGGGCGGCCTTTATCAAGGCCCGCGCCGTTGCTGGCGATCGTGATCAAGCCAAGGTGTTTTTGGACGAGCTAAACGGTTTTATCTGGCGCAAAAATCTCGATTTTGCCGCCATTGCCGATATTCACTCGATCAAGCGCCAGATCCATATTCACAAGGTCGATGACCGTCTGACCGCCAAGGGTGCCAATCTGAAACTTGGCCGGGGCGGCATTCGCGAGATCGAGTTTTTTGTCCAGACCCAGCAACTGATCCTTGGCGGGCGCGATGCCAGCCTAAGATCTAACCGCACGCTTGAGGCCTTGGCGGCCTTGAGCCGTGCTGGTCATGTCAATGACCAGACGGCGGCGGAGTTGACGACGGCCTATGGCGACCTGCGCAGCCTCGAACACCGGGTCCAGATGATCCATGACGAGCAGACCCACAAACTGCCTGAATCCGATGCCGAACGTCGCCGCGTCGCGCACCTGTTTGGCGAGGGTGATCTGCGCCGGTTTGATGCGCGGGTAACGCGCCTGCTCAAGGGCGTGAACCGGCGCTATGGGGAATTGTTTGCCGAGGGCGAGGACCTGTCCAGCACCTATGGTAGTCTGGTCTTTACCGGGGTTGAGGATGATCCCGAAACCTTGGCGACCCTCAACCGTATGGGCTTTTCCAACCCGGCTCAGGTGGCAGCAACCATTCGATCTTGGCATCATGGCAAGATTGCTGCGACCCGAACCGAGCGGGGGCGCGAATTGTTTACCCAGTTGGCGCCGCGCTTGTTGGATGCCGCAACAGCAACCGGCGCGCCCGATGCAGCCTTTTTGCGGTTTGGCGATTTTTTTGGGCGCTTAAGCCTTGGTGTCCAGATCCAGTCCCTGCTGCTGGCTCAGCCCAAGCTGTTAAAGCTGCTGGTTCAGGTCATGGCGTTTGCGCCGCATCTGGCCGCAACCTTGGCGCGGCGGCCAGCGGCTTTGGACGCGCTCATGGACCGCGCATTTTTTGAGCCGTTTGATGCTCTGGCTGAAGTTCAAGGCTTTATCGCCCAGGTCGCAGCCGCCGAAGGGTTTGAGGCGGCTATGGACCGCGCCCGGGTATTGCACCGCGAACAGTCCTTTCGCATCGGCGTCCAGGTTATGAGCGGAGCGGCCAGTGCTGCAGAGGCAGGTCAGGCCTTTGCTGGACTTGCCAATATGACCATAGGCGCTCTGGCCCCTGCAGCCCTTGCTGAAACCGCCCGTCAAGGCGGGGCCTTTGCCGGTCAGGTGGCGGTGATCGCGCTTGGCAAGTGCGGCTCTGGTGAAATGACGGCCCAGTCTGACCTAGACCTGATGACGCTATATCGCGCCGATCGTCCCGATACGGTGTCTGAAACCAAGGGCTGGGGTGCAGAGACCTTTTATGCGCGCTTTACCCAAAGGCTGGTCGCGGCGCTTTCGGCCCCGACCGGCGAGGGCGAGCTTTATGAGGTGGATCTGCAATTGCGCCCCTCGGGCACGGCTGGGCCAGTGGCGGTTAGTTGGGCGGCCTTTGACGGCTACTATGCGCGTGAGGCCGAGACCTGGGAAATCTTGGCCCTAACCCGGGCGCGCCTCGTCTGGGCGACCAGTCCGGACTTTTCGCAAATGTGCCAAGGCGCAATCGAGACCGCCCTGCGCCAGCCGCGCGATCCGGCAAGGGCCGTGCGCGACATGCTCGATATGCGCGCCCTGATGACCCGCGAGCGGCCGCCCAAGGACGATTGGGATCTCAAACTCTCTTCGGGCGGCTTGGTCGATATCGAGTTTGCGGCCCAAATCTTGCAGATTGTGTTTGCCAGCCAAGGCGGGCCCTTGGCGGCCAATACGTCTGAGGCCTTGGCGGCGTTCAAGGCGAGCGGCCTAGTCAATCCCGCGCGGATTACCGATCTGGAACAGGCCTGGATTGTGTTGCAGGACGTTAGCCAGGTGCTGAAACTGGCTCTGGCTGATGGAGCAAGCCCAGCGGCAGAGCCTTCTGCCTTTCGTAGCCTCTTGGCCAAGTCTGTGGGCCTTCGCCAGTTCTCAGCCCTGATGCCGCGCCTTTTAAAGGTGCGCAAGGCCGGGCGTAAGGCGTTTGAGGCGGTGGCAGCCGAGCTCATCGCGGCATCGGGCAAAAAGTCCGAACAAATTATAAATAGTGATTGATAAAAACTATGTTTTTGCGCTTAGTTATTTTCAAATTCGGTCGCCTGTTATTGGATTGATAAATAAAGATATCGAAAAATGAGTGCCTATCGTGAGGGTGCCGAGGGGTGAGGATTGGGGGTGAGCAGGAAAAATCCATAATCAATTGAATTAATTTATAAATATGGAATGGTCGCCATTGGTTCTTCATGCCTTGAAAAAAGCCTTGTGGAAAAAAGATGATGATTTTCGATATCTCATCATCACAACGCCAATTTTTTCGATTTTGGCGTCTATCTGGATTCCACTAAACTATACGCTTCTGTGGGGCATTGGTGTTTTCTATTGGGTGATCGTGGTCCGCTATGACGCGGTCGGCGTCTATAAAAAATTGAATTTTATCAATAAAGGCGAAAATGCCCAGGCGATTGAGAGCTTTTTATTCAATACCCTATACCTGACCATTCCTTTTGCCCTGGTTGTGCATCAGGGACAGACCTGCATCCTTACCGGCGTCTGTATGGCCGGCTGGGTGATCATTTCCAGCGCCAACCGGTTTTCCAAGTCGCCCAAGGTTGGCATAGCCTCGGTCTTATCCCTGTTCGTTATTGCAGTGCTGGGTGCAGTTTGGGACACGGTGCGGGTGCCGCCCGAGCAGTTAACCGCCCTACTCATCTGTGTCATTGCCCTGTTCACCTACGCGCTAGCCAATGCGGCGGGGCGACGGCGGGCGGAACTGGGTCTTTATGCGGCCTTAGATGATGCCAAGCGCAATCTGGAAGAGGCGGAACACGCGCGGCAGGCCAAGAGCGAGTTCCTAGCCAATATGAGCCATGAACTGAGAACGCCCCTGACCGCCATATTGGGCTTTTCGCGGTTGCTGTCGCAAAGAAACGACCTGCCGTATCAGGCCAGGCTATTTTCCGAGCGATGTGTTTCTGCCGGGGAATTGGTGCTGAACATCATCAATGACACGCTCGATTTTTCGCGGCTCGAGGCGGCGCAATTTAGCATTTCGGCCAGACCCACCCACCTTGTCGATCTGGTCAAGGGCTCGCTTGAAATCCTCAGCGATCAGGCTCAGCGCAAGGGTCTCGGTTTAGATCTCAAGGTCGGCACCGGTGTCCCGGACGTGATCGAGATTGATGGTCTAAGGCTAAAACAGGTCTTGCTTAATCTAATCGGCAACGCGATCAAGTTCACGGACCGGGGCTTAATTCGCGTTACAGTGCGCAGCAATGCGGCGCGCGGGCG
>CANGEH010000142.1 GCA_947452665.1 Caulobacteraceae bacterium | reverse complement strand
CCGGCCGGGTCGCGACGGTGAAACTCAAGACTGCGGACTTTAAACTGGTGACCCGGCGCAAGACCTTGGCCGTGCCCTGTCAGACCGCCAAGATGCTATTTGCCGCCGGGCGCGAGCTCTTGGCTGCCGAGGTTCGCGGCGAAACCTATCGCCTGATCGGGATTGGCCTGTCGGATCTGGTCGATGCCAGCAATGCGCCGACCGATTTTTTTGCCGCCGAAGAGCAGCAGGCCCGCGCCACCGAACAGGTGATTGATGACCTGCGCACCCGCTTTGGCAAGACCGCCGTCGTTACGGGCCGAAGCCTGAAGCCGCAATAGGGTTGGGTCTGGGGTGGGGGTCCGCCCCCTTCCCCGGCTTCGCCAGTACTTCCCCCAAGGGGGGAAGATTTAGCAGGGTTTAATCCTCCCCGTCTGGGGGAGGAGGACCGCGAAGCGGTGGAGGGGGCAGCGGCGTCGAGGTCGCAAACAGGTCTTGGGTCTGTCCCCCATCCGCGATAGGCTGAAATCACAAATTCGGGGAGTTCACCATGTCAGACGTTGAAGCGCGCTTATCCGCCCTTGGGATCAGCTTGCCTGCCCCAGTGGCACCCGTGGCCAATTATGTGCCCTTTGTCCGCATCGGTAATCTGGTGCACATTTCCGGTCAGGTGTCCCTCGACGCCAATGGCGGCATCAAGGGCACGGTCGGCACTGAGGTCGATATGGATACCGCCGTTGCAGCCGCTCGGCTTTGCGGGATCAATCTTCTGGCCCAGATGAAGATGGCCACCGGCGGCGATCTGGACAAGGTGGTTCGGGTGGTCAAGCTGGGCGGGTTTGTTCAGGCCGGGCCGGAATTTTTTGCCATTCCTCAAGTGGTCAATGGCTGTTCTGATCTAATGGTCGCCGCGTTCGGTGATGCGGGGCGCCATGCCCGCTCGGCCGTTGGGGTCTATCGCCTGCCCCTGAATTTTTCGGTGGAGGTCGATGCGTTGGTGGAAGTGTCATGAAGAACCCATTTGGTGCGGCTTGGGAGCATTTGTTCGCGCCGCACATCGCCCATCGCGGCCTTTGGTCCCCAGACGGCGCGCCGGAAAACTCGCTGGCCGCATTTCAAGCCGCGACAAAGGCGGGTTATGCGATTGAGCTGGATGTGCACCTAACCGCCGATGGCGAGGCGGTCGTATTCCATGACGCGACGCTTGAGCGGATGACCGGCACGCCGGGCCGTCTACGGGACCATAAGGCCGCTGATCTGGCGACCCTAAGACTTAAGGACACGGACGAGACCATCCCAACCCTTGCCGAGGTCTTGGCCCTGATCGGGCACAGGGCCATGGTGCATATTGAGCTGAAGACCCCGTTCGGCGAGGTGGGACCGCTAGAGCACCGGGTGTCGGACATATTGGTCGACCATAATGGCCCAACCTGTATTATTGGCTTTAATCCCTATTCGCATGCCTGGTTTGCCCAGCACCATCCGCAAATCCTGCTCGGCCTAAACAGCTATTCTTACACAGGCGAACACGCTGCAACCGTGGCCCCCGAACAGCGCCGCGCCTTTGCCGCCCTTGAGCATATCGCCCTGGCCAAGCCGCATTTCCTAGCGCTTGGCCTAGACCTCTTACCGAGCAAAAAGGCCGATATCCTGCGCAAGGAGGGCATGCCCGTCATCGCCTGGACGGTGCGCAAGCCGCAGGACTGGGACGCCATCAAGGCCCACTGCGATAATATGGTGTTTGAGGGCTTTTTGGCGTGAAGGCTCGCCCTGCCGATTGATCGCATCTGATTGTGAGTTATACTAAAATATAATTTGGAGCCAGACATGTATACGACAAGCCTGCGCAAGGTTGGGGGATCGGTCATGCTGGCCGTGCCGCCAGCCATATTGGAACTGCTCAAAATGCAGGCGGGCACTGCCGTTGGCGTATCCATTTCCGGCGATTGCCTGGTGGTCACAGCCCAGCCTAGGCCGCAATACGCGCTGGAAGACCTGCTCGCACAATCCGATTATGATGCGCCGCTATCGGCTGAGGAACGCGCATGGCTCGACGCGCCAAGCCAAGGCCTTGAGCCTTGAAGCGAGGCGAGATTTATCTGGTGCGCCTAGCTCCAACGGAGGGGCGCGAACAACAAGGCTTTCGGCCGGTACTGATTATTTCTCCAACCGCCTTTAATCAGGCCACACAGTTGCCCATTGTCCTACCCATCACCACGGGCGGTGATTTCGCCCGCAAGATCGGTTTTAGCGTTACGATTTCTGGGATAAGCACCACGGGGATTATCCGCTGCGACCAGCCTAGGGTGCTGGACCTCAAGGCCAGAAACGGACGAAAGATCGATGACCTATTGCCTGCCCAAATCGATGACGTCCTGGCCAAGCTCTCCACCCTGCTGGGCTAGACCATGATCGCTCTAAAGCCTGAGGTTCGCGTTCATCGCCGTATTGCCGAGATTGGCCAGACGGGCTGGGATGCCTGCGCGGCCAACCCGGCCTATCAGGCCAATCCGTTTGTCAGTTATGCCTTTCTTGATGCGCTGGAACAGTCCGGCTGCGCCGTGGCCCAGACCGGCTGGGCGCCGCATCATCTGGCCGTCGAGGATGAGACCGGCGCGATTGGCGCCGTCATGCCGCTCTATCTGAAATCCCATTCTCAGGGCGAATATGTGTTCGACCATTCCTGGGCCCAGGCCTATGAGCGCGCCGGGGGCCGATATTATCCCAAACTTCAATGCGCAGCGCCGTTTTCGCCGGTGACGGGTCCGCGCCTCTTGGTCCGCGCCGATATCGATCCCGCTATGGCAAGGCGCACCCTCTTGGGCGGCGCTGTCTCCTTGGCAGAGCGGCTAGAAGCCTCCTCCCTGCACATTACATTTCCTTCCCAAGACGACTGGACGTTTTTGGGCGAAGAGGGCCTGTTGCAGCGCCAAGACCAGCAATATCACTGGCATAATGCTGGCTATGCAACCTTTGACGATTTTCTAGGCGCCCTGTCCTCCAATCGGCGCAAGACCATCCGGCGCGAACGGCGCGATGCCCAGGCGGGCCTTGAGATTATTGGGCTGACCGGCAAGACCCTGACCGAAGAGGCCTGGGACGCGTTTTACCAATTCTATGAAGACACCGGCGCACGCAAATGGGGCCGCCCCTATCTGAACCGCCAATTCTTCAGCCAGCTGGGTCAGACGCTTGGTGAGCGGATCTTGCTGGTCATGGCCAAACGCGGCGAGCGCTATATTGCCGGGGCGCTCAACCTGCTGGGCGATGACTGTATCTACGGGCGCAATTGGGGCGCGGTCGAGGACGTGCCGTTCTTGCATTTTGAGCTCTGCTATTATCAGGCCATAGACCATGCCATCCGCCTTGGCCTGCCAAGGGTCGAGGCCGGTGCCCAAGGCCAGCACAAGATTGCGCGCGGCTATCTGCCAGCCCCGGTTTATTCGGCACACTTTATCGCCGACCCCGCCTTGCGCGAACCTGTGCGCCGCTATCTGGACCAGGAGCGCGCGGCGGTTCAAAATGAGATGGACTGGTTGGCCGAGGAATATTCGCCCTTCAAGGCCGCAAACTGACCCTGTTTAAAGGACGATCCCATGAGCCTGACCGGCACCTATGACGAGGCCAATATCTTTGCCAAGATTATTCGCGGCGAGATACCGGCGGTAAAAATCTATGAAGACCAAACCGTTATGGCGTTTATGGACGTATTCCCACAATCGCCGGGCCACTGCCTGGTGATCTCCAAGACCGCCAAGGCGCGCAACCTGTTTGATATTGCCCCGCAGGACCTAACCACCGTCATGCTGGCCGTGCACAAGGTCGCGGGCGCTGTAAATGAGAGCTTAAAGCCAGACGGGGTGGTGATTACCCAGTTTAACGGCGCGCCAGCTGGCCAGACCGTGTTTCACCTGCACGTCCATATCATCCCCCGATATGAAGGTGTCGGCCTCAAGGGCCATGGCCATGGTCAGATGGCCGATATGGACGACTTAAAAGCCACCGCCAGCAAGATCGCTGCGGCGCTTTAAACTAGGCGGCGCGCTTGCCCAAAACCCCGTCGCGCTGGTGCGCGGGGATGGAGTCATAAATGGTCGGGCGGGCGACGTTTAAGCGGGCGCGGGCGGCGTCCAATGGCTCAGCGAACAGGCGCTCATAGTCCTGACCTGGCAACCAGTCGGCTTTGGACCCATTGCGCCAAGCCTGATAGACCGCCTTGCCAAAGGGGATGCCGGACTTGGCGCTTTCCAGCTGCAAGGCCGCGCCTGCACCGATAAAGCCAAAGCCCAAGGACTTGGTCTGGGCAAAGGAAAACGACACAACACAGGCCTCACCGAGGGCGTCGGTGCCGTAGCCGCTCAAGACATGCCAGATATCATGAACATCGCGCAGGCGGCGGCCATACCAGGCCAGAGGGTGCTGGGCATCCATCTCGCCCGAAACCTTGCGGCTCTCCTCGGCCAGGCCATAGGCGGTCAAGCCGCGCGGTGCAATAAAGTCCTTATAGGCGGCCCCAACCGTGCCGGGCGCAAAACTGGCGACCCAGTCGCGGTCTTGCAACTTGTCGGCCAGTTCCAGATGCTGATAGGCTTGCCGACCGCCTTCTGGCGACTGCAACAGGCGCTGATAACCATTGGGCAGGGAGCGGCCCGACAAGGCCTGCATGATCAAAAACACCTGTTCGGTGTCTTCCTTATTGGCGATCAGCTTGCGAAAAGCGCGCAGGGCGGCAAGCGGACGCAGGCGATAATCGTGAGGCTTCGCCACCGGGGCGGCATCCAGATCGATATCCATGGCAAAATCGGCAACAGACATGGTATTCACTCCCAGTGATGCGATAAACTTGACGCATCCGTCATTTTTGTCAAGAGGCCTGTATTGAGCACATTGCGCAAACGCTCGATCAATCTTTCCGGCCATGCCACATCCTTAGCCCTAGAGCCTGAGTTCTGGGCCGTTCTGGAGGCCATGGCGGCGGAACAAAACACCAGTCTGGCGGGGTTAATTGGCGCGATCGATCAGGCCCGGCCCGGCCAATTATTGGCCTCGGCCTGCCGATTGGCTGTGCTGGCCCATCTCCAGGCGCGGGGATAATTCGCACGCTGCCTTCAGGCGAGGCGAACTTGTGCTACATTCGTTCTCAATTACGACCCCAGAATCGAGTTTTGCCTCTTGACCGACAGCCCGTTTGAAACGCCCGAAGTGCGGATTAGCGACCTTGCCAGGGCCGATCGCACGCCCATGACCGGTCCGGGTGGCTATCTGGAAGGGCTAAACACTGAGCAAAAGCAGGCGGTTGAGGCCCTGGACGGTCCCGTCTTGGTGCTGGCCGGCGCAGGCACGGGCAAGACGCGGGTCCTGACCACCCGCCTCACCCACATCTTGAACCAGAACAAGGCCCGGCCCTGGGAAATTCTGGCTGTAACCTTTACCAATAAGGCCGCCCGGGAAATGCGTGAGCGCATTACCCATATGATTGGCCCCCAGGCGGAGGGCCTGCGCTGGCTTGGGACCTTCCACGCCATTGCCGCCCAGATCCTGCGCCGCCACCCAGAACTGGTGGGCCTAAAATCCACCTTTACCATATTGGACACGGACGATCAGGAACGTCTGATCAAGCAGGTGCTGGAATCGCAAAACATCGACACCAAGCGCTGGCCGCCCAAACTGATGTCTGGCCTGATCGATCAATGGAAGAACCGCGGTTGGACCCCCAAAAAAGTGCCTGCGGGCGAAAGCGCCCAGTTTGGCAATAATCAGGGCCAGGCGATCTATGCTCAATATCAGGACCGTTTGCGGGTCCTTAACGCCTGTGATTTTGGCGATCTGTTGCTGCACAATCTGACGATATTTACCGAGCATCCTGATGTGCTGGCCGATTATCAGGGCCGGTTTCGCTATATCCTGGTCGACGAATATCAAGACACCAATACGGCCCAATATTTGTGGCTAAGGCTGCTGGCCCAGGCGCGGCAGAATGTTTGCTGCGTCGGCGATGATGACCAGTCCATCTATGG
>CANGEH010000141.1 GCA_947452665.1 Caulobacteraceae bacterium | reverse complement strand
GTTCTCGATCGGCTATGCTGATTACCAGCATGCCGAGATTGCGGCGGTCAATGGCGCGGTTGGCACGCGGTTTTTGTCCAAGGGGGCCGAGGGCCGGATCGAGCTTGTGCACCGCGAACATGACGGCCATCAAGGCGCGATTGGTCTGCAACTCCTAAGCCGAGACTTTCAGGCCATTGGCGATGAGGCCTTTGTGCCCTCGGTCAAGGTGCGGGAATATGGCGTCTTTACCCTGCAAAGGCTGGATCGCGGCACCTGGGGCATTGATGCGGGCCTAAGGCTAGACCAACGCAGACTGGAAGCCCAGTTGGCCGGGCGCGCCACCAGCGCAGCAGCAGCCGCATCCAATATTGATTGGGCAACCACAGCTCGGTCGCAGGATTTCACGAACATCTCGGCCTCGGTAGGCGTGTTTTGGAAACCGGCAGAACATCAGTTCTATGCCTTGAGCCTAGCCCGCAATGGCCGCGCGCCAACCGAGGTTGAGCTCTATGCCGACGGCCCGCATGGCGGCACCCATTCCTATGAGGTCGGCAATCCCAATTTCAAATCCGAAACCGTGATCTCGATTGAGGCGACGGCGCGCTATACGGCCGAGGCGTTAAAGCTAGAGGGCCACCTCTATGCCGCCCGCTATGACGGCTTTATCGAGGAAAACCCCACCGGCACTAACCAGGCCGATTTGCCGGTATTTCAATTCACCCAGACCGCCGCCGATTTCCACGGGTTGGAGTTGGAAGTCAGCCATGATGTCTGGAGCGATGGCACACGCACCCTCACCCTTGAAGGCGCCGCCGACTATGTGCGCGGCACCACGGATGCGGGGGCGCCTGCCCGCATACCGCCCTTTTCGTTAACCGGCCGCATGGGTTGGGAAGCGGCAAATTGGGGCACGAAGCTGGAAGCCCGCTATGTCGGCAAGGCCGATCATTTGGCCAGCTTTGAGCGCCCGACCAATGCCTATGGCCTGATCAATGTTTCGGCGCACTGGAAGCCGCTTCCAGGCCAGGGCCTCAAACTATTTATTGATGCCCGCAACCTGACCAATGAGACAGCGCGCGAACACGCCTCATTCCTAAAGGATATTGCCCCCATGCCCGGTCGGTCCCTGCGGATCGGGACGGCCTATACATTCTAATCCGTGAACAGCGCCCCGGCACCGGTCTGGGAAGGAGGCGCTGCCATGCCGGTGCACAAGAGGGGGGACCCTGACACCTACCGGCATTTCCTTCAGGCCAAACTATGCGGCCTGGCCTGAATACTGAACCTGCCTCCTGGCCTTGTCGCCGCCGATTTGGAACTGCTGGACAAGCTCGCCCAACTGCACCGCTTCACGGGTTAAGCCATGGCTGGCGGCTGTGGTTTCTTCAACCATGGCTGCGTTTTGCTGGGTCATCTGGTCCATCTGATTGACGGCCGTATTGACCTCGTGCAGGCCGCTGGCCTGTTCCTTGGCTGAGGCTGCGATCGCACCCATTAACTCATTGATCTTGGCGACCTGTTCGCCCATCAGCACCAGGAACTTGCCGGTATTATCGACCAGTTGCACGCCCGAGCGGACCTGGTCGCTGGAGTCCTGAATCAGGGCCTTAATCTCCTTGGCGGCATCGGCAGAGCGCTGGGCCAGGGCCCGCACTTCGGACGCCACAACCGCAAAGCCGCGCCCAGCATCACCGGCTCTTGCCGCCTCAACCCCGGCATTGAGGGCTAAGAGATTGGTCTGGAAGGCGATCTCGTCGATCACGCCAATGATCTGACCGATCTGTTCGGATGAGGTGCGGATTCGGCTCATGGCCTCGACCGCCTCGCCGACCACCTGGCCCGATTTGGCCGCATTAGCCTTGGCTTCGGCAATCACGCCCTGCATCTGGGCTGTGCCTTCGGCGGTCTGGCGCACAGTGGCTGTGATCTGGTCCAGCGCGGCAGCGGTTTCCTCTAGGCTGGCGGCCTGTTGTTCGGTGCGGCGTGACAGGTCGTCGGCAGCCCCATTGATCTCCTCAGCGCCGCCGCGCACAGTTCCGGCCGCGCCAACAATCACCGATATTGTGTCTTCGAGACCGGCCATGGCCGTGTTGAAATTGTGGCGCAGACCTTCGAAGGCGGGTGGGAAGGCTTGGGTGATCTGATAGGTCAGGTTACCCGAAGATAGGTGCTTTAGACCCTCGTCTAGGGCCGAAACAATTAGGGCCTGAGCCTCAGCCTCAGCCTTGGTACGGGCCGCCTCGGCTGCCCGTGCAGCGTCTTCGGCGGCGCGCGCCGCCGCTTCACGCTGCCGCTCAGCCGTCTCGGCCTCAAGAATACGGGCCTGTTCAGCGGCCTTGGCAGCCTCCGCGGCGGCACGTTCATCGTCTTCGCGCTTGCGGGCGGTAATCTCTTCATTGCGCAATCGCACCGCTTCGGCCTGTTTGGCGGCCTCTGCCTGGGCCTTGAGCGCCTCTTCGCGTTCACGCGATTCGGCGCGTTCGATCAGGCCTAGACGGAAGATCTCCACCGACTTGGCCATTTCACCAATCTCATCGTGACGGTCGGCAAAAGGTACTGGGCGGTTATACTCCCCGGCTGCCAGACGCTCCATATAGGTGGTCATGGCCTGGACGGGCTGGACGACACCGCGGCGCATCAGCACAACGCCAGCAGCCACCAGAGCCATCAGCAGGCCTGCAGCAATACCAAGCTGGATAAAGGCCTTGGTGGTTTCCTTGGCGGACTGTTTTTCGCTAACCGCAGCCGAGGCAGTGGCCATGGTCACAGCGCGGTCAATGATCACGCGCTGGGCTTCATAGGCATTATCAGCCGCTTCAAAGGCGGCATCAATGCGGGCCTGATCGCCCGCCGCCAAGGCGAGCACCAGATCCTTCTCCGCCGCCTTCCAGAACCTTGCCGCAGCAATATCAGACTCGCGCGTAATGATTTTCTTGATATCCGAACCAAGATCGGAAGCGGCCCAATAGTCGCGCCGTTCATTGTATTCCTTGTGCAACTTGGCCAAGCGCGCCACCAGTTCAGGGCCGCCCTTGCGTTCTGCCGACGCACTCATCACCACCAGATGCGCCTCAACCACATAGAGCGGCGGCGGCAGGATATCGGCAACAATACCCTGGTCCTGCATGATGCGGTTAAACACCGGTCCACCGACCCGAAGCTCCTGAAACGCGGCCAAGGCGACCGCACCGGCAACAACCAGGCCAATAGCAAGCGATGCACCAAAAATATTAAGGGCCACTGCAATCTTTATACGCATCAGCAATAGTCCCACTCTAAGGCCTTTGATGCGGGCATAAGAGCGATAACTATCTAATTTTCGGTGAATCCCATTGCGTTTTCGGAAATCTATGTTTTTGAGTATTTGTTAGGCATAAGCCTTAACGAAACGCCCCCGAAACAATTTCATGTTTATGGCCAAACTATGCCTCCAGCTCAATGTCCCAATAAAGATAGTCCAGCCAGCTTTCGTGCAGGTGGTTGGGCGGGAAGCGGCGGCCATGGTCTTGCAATTCATACATATTAGGCCGGGTTGGCATGCGGGCCGGGTGCATGCCCGCTTCGCGCGGCGTGCGGCCGCCCTTGGTCAGGTTACAGGGCGAACAGGCGGTGACGATGTTTTCCCAAGTTGTGCGCCCACCCCTTGAACGGGGCAGGACATGGTCAAAGGTCAGATCATCGCCCGAGCCGCAATACTGACAACTGAACCGGTCGCGCAGGAACAGGTTGAACCGCGTAAAGACCGGCGGCCGATCTTGAACCACATATTGTTTTAGGGCGATGACACTGGGCAGGGCCATTTCAAAGGTCGGGGAATGGACCTTTTGGTCATAGGTCGAGACCACATCAACCCGGTCAAGAAACACGGCCTTGACCGCTTCCTGCCAGGGCCAAAGCGACAGGGGATAATAGGACAGAGGCCGAAAATCGGCATTCAGCACAAGGGCTGGCCAGCCAGACGGGGCGCGCTTCAGGACCTGCACAGGTCACCTCCACCCCTTTGGACTAGGCTATGGGATAAATCCCGATCGAGCGCACAAACAGAAAAATGGAAGACAGGTCTCCTGATTTTCGAATCGCAGCGACATATTCCAAATGCATTCAAACCCTTTTACGCGACAAGACCATGACGCCTGAGTCTTTGATCCTGGTCAATCCAGAACGATTTCCCCGCGCTTAACCCCGCCATAGCAGCGCCAGAGCAGATGTGCCGCCACACCGCGATAGGGCTGCCAAGCCTCGGCGCGCAGATAGGCCTGTTTTTCACTGGGTCGCTCAAGCGCCTGATCGGCCCAGCGCATGGCTTCTTGCAAGGCCACATCGCCGCCGGGAAACACATCCAGTCGGCCGTGACAAAACATTAGATAGGTTTCGGCGGTCCAGCGGCCAACGCCCTTGAGCGCGGTCAGGGCGGCAATGGCGTCTGAATCACTCAGCGCGGCAATATTGGTAAAATCGATCGCGCCGCTGTTTTGCGCCTCGGCAATCACCAGCGCATAGCGCGCCTTGGGCCGCGACAGGCCAAATTGCTTGAGGCCGTCCTCGTCATGGTCAAGCACGCGCTTTGGTGTAACCTCACCAAGGCCGGTGGCAAACCGGTTCCAGATCGAGGCCGCAGCCGCAATCGAGACCTGTTGTTCAATCACCATCTTGACCAGACCGGCAAAGCCGCCCGGGCGAAGACGCCATTCAAATTCCGGGGTTATGCGGTCCAACCGAGCCAAGGCCGGATCGAGTCGGACAAGTTCGGCCCGCGCCTGGCGCAGGTCATCGGCTGAAGGGGGCTGGTAGAGGGGCGCGTTCACGCCCCTCACCAAATCCGCATCCCGCCTCGGATGCAAGCCAATTAGAGGCCGACACTGACCATGGCGACGGCCAAGGCAATGCCAAGGGCCAAGAGACCCAGCACGCCATTGCGGTCAAGGGCACGTTCAAAACGGGTAAGGTTTGCGAGAGACATTTCAGTTTCCTTATCTTTGGTTCCGATGACAGGGCCCCGGGGGAGCGGGGCCCGTCCGATCACGGCCCTTGGGGAGAAGGACCAATGTGATCTAGACAGTGCTTAGATATCACGGATCTGAACGGTGTCAAGATGGGCTTTACGAAGAATTCTGAGAGCGCTATAAGGCAATATGAAAGCGCCCTGCCCCTTTACTGGACCCCGTCCCTATCATCATGGCGATCTGCGCCGCGCCTTGCTCGATGCCGCGACGCGAATCTTGGATCGCGACGGTCAAGGGGGGCTTTCCTTGCGCGCTGTAGCGCGTGAGGCTGGGGTCAGTCCGGCCGCGCCCTATCATCATTTCAAAGACAAGAGCGAACTGATGCTGGCGATTGCCGAAGAGGGCTTTGGTCAGTTGTCAGACTATATTCGCCGCACCGCCGATATGACCGTCATGCCCATGGAGCGGGTGGCGGCAATCGGTCTGGCCTATGTCGAATTTGCCAAGGCCCACCCTGCCGTCTATCGGGTCATGTATGATTGCTCGCGCGATAGCGACGCCATGCCCGACAAGGCGCATAATGCCGAAGAGGGCGCGTATAGCCTGCTCAAACGCGCCATGATCGATATCGGCGTCGCTAGTCCTGATCAGGAAACCGATCTTGAGCTGGCCTGCATTGCCGCCTGGTGCGCAGCCCATGGCCTAGCCGAAATGGTTGGCTTTAAGCAGTTCGATGCCCTCAAGGCCGAAATGGGCGGCGAAAAGGCGTTTTTGGCCGGTGTGCTCAGCCATCTGGGCATGTTTGGTCAGGCCCGGTCCAGAGCCTAGAGGCCCATGACGCACACCACCCGGTTTGCGCCCTCGCCGACCGGCCCCTTGCATCTGGGCCACGCCTTTAGCGCCCTCACGGCCTATCACTTCTCACAAAAGGCGCAGGGCCGGTTCATCCTGCGGATCGAGGATATTGATCAGGGCCGCTGCCGACCAGCCTTTAGCCAAGCCCTCCTCGAGGACCTAGCCTGGCTAGGCCTAGACTGGGAAAGTCCTGTTCGGGTTCAGTCGCAGCATATGGGC
>CANGEH010000140.1 GCA_947452665.1 Caulobacteraceae bacterium | reverse complement strand
GCCAAGGCATAATCAAGATCGTGTTGAAAGCGCAACAGATCGCCGCCATTGGTCTTGATGATTTCCAGCCCCTGAAAGGTCTGGGCCTGGTTTAGGCGATCTTGAAATGCGGGCCAGTCGCCGCAAGCCCCATGCGCCGCCGCCAGCCAATAATGCAGCACCGAGGAAAACTGGCGATTGGCAATCAGGTCCTGGACCAGGCTTAATGCCAATTGCGCCTGACCCGCCTCAAGCGCGGTCTTGATAACAGCGAGATCTTGATCGGTCGCCGCAGGCAGGGGCGCAGTCATTTCGGTCATGCTTGGCTCTTCCGGTGCGATCAACAGCACAAGGCCAAATTCACTGCTTATAGTTAATGTCCGGTAAAGTGGCGTTAATTATTAAAAAATCTTTGGTGTAAAAATTAGGAAAATACCGCCTTTGGATTGAGGCCAAGCCGGCGGCACGCCTGCACCGGCGGGCTGGAGGGCAAGATCAGCCGGTCAGACATCCGCGCTAGGGCCGCAATCAGTCTATGTTGCCAAGGGCTGACATCCCAGGCGCGGCCAAGGCCCAGTTTTTGCCGCATGGGCTGGGGCACAAGTGCCACGCCTGCGCGCACCAGCAGCGTTTGCAAAGCGCCAAACGGCGGCGGAAACACCTTGGTCCTTTGCATGATCGCTAGAAATTCCAGCACAATATCGGAAGGTTCAAGCCGCGGTAGCAGGGCTTCAAACAGGGCCTGCCTTTGCGCCAAACTGGTGGGTGCGCCCACTGCGCCATAAAGCCTGGCGGCGGGCATGGCCTCGATCAAGAACTGGTTACGATCAGCATCGCTCAGCGGCCGGACATAGGCGCTATAGGCCTCAACAAAGCCAAAACTGGCCGTGGCCTGAACCCAATCAAGCAGTTCTGGATCATTGGCACCATAGGCCTCACCGCCTGGGGTCAGGCCTGAAACCTGGCCATGAAGCGCTACAATCGCGGCAATCATGCGCCGGGCTTCAGACTGCGCGCCATAGACCGTGACCATGGCCGCCAGACCCGTCCGCTTCATGCGGCTCATCGGGTCGGTGCGAAAGCTGGAATGGTCCCAGACCCCCGAGCGCACCCTAGGCTCGGCCAATTCCATCAAGACCGCGGTCACCCCGCCAATATAGAGCGAGATGGGATTGCGAAATACGCGCCACGATACCGATCCAGCGGAGGTCAGAGCGTTTTCACCGGCAGGTTTTGAGAAATCTAGGCGCGGCCCCTGGTCGGGCGTCAATAGACCGAGGCTGACCCGGTCCAGATAACGGATCAGGGGTGAGGCCTTTTGTCTTGGCTCCGCTGCTTCGTGATCGGGCATGATCTAGGCTCGCTCCAAGGCCGGGATTGGCTGATCTTAGACGCCTAAGGCTCACCGCGACAAGCTCTGGTCCTCTAGAGCCTCAATCCGGCTTGCACGACAAGCCAGAGGCGTTAGGCTGAAGACTTGGGCTAATTGCCCCGGCCACAGTGTTTGGAGATGTCCGATGCAGGTGCAGCGCCTTGACCCGGTAAAGACCTCGCTCTTGCCCAGCAATCATCCCTATTTGAATGGGGCCTGGACGCCCTTGCATGAAGAGGTCAATGCCACAGACCTTGAGGTGATTTCCGGCACCATCCCGACCGATATTGACGGCATCTATATCCGCAACACCGAAAACCCGGTGCAACAGCCGCTCGGGCGCTATCACCCATTTGACGGCGATGGCATGATCCATGCGATCAGCTTTCAAAACGGCAAGGCAAGTTATCGCAACCGCTTTGTACGCACCCGCGGTTTTGAGGCCGAGCAGGAGGCGGGCGGATCGCTTTGGGGCGGCCTGGCCGATCCGCCGAAAATCGCTTTACGGCCCGGCTTTGGCGCTCAAGGCGCGCTGAAGGATACGGCCAGCACGGATGTCGTTGTTCATGCGGGAAAGCTGGTTGCGACCTTTTACCAGTGCGGCGAGGCCTATTGGCTCGATCCCGAAACCCTAGACCAGGGCGGCACCGCCAACTGGGCACCGCTCGATGGCGTCTCGGCCCATACCAAGGTCGATGAGGCCACGGGCGAGCTTCTGTTCTTCAACTATTCCAAGCACGCGCCCTATATGCATTATGGCGTGGTCGATAAGACCGGCAAGCGGGTGCATTATGTGCCCATCCCCCTGCCCGGCCCGCGCCTGCCGCATGACATGGCCTTTACCCAGAACTATTCGATCCTCAATGACCTGCCGGTGTTTTGGGACCAGGAGCTGTTAAAGCGCGATATTCACGCCGTGCGCGCCCATGCTGGCATTCCGTCGCGGTTTGGGATTATTCCAAGATTTGGCCAGCCCGAGGACATCAAATGGTTCGAGGCCGCCCCGACCTATGTGCTGCATTGGCTCAATGCCTATGAAGACGGCGATGAGGTGGTGCTGGATGGCTATTTCCAGGAAAACCCAACCCCTGATCCGATCGCCGATGCCCCGCCGGGCTATAGCCATATGATGGCCTATCTGGACGAGCACAGCTTCCGCCCCAAGTTGCACCGCTGGCGCTTCAATATGAAGACTGGTGAGACTAGGGAACAGCACCTGGACGAGCGCGTCCTTGAATTTGGCATGTTTAATCAGCGCTATGCGGGCAAGCCCTATCGCTATGCCTATAGCACAAAGGCCAGGCCCGGCTGGTTCCTATTCAATGGCTTTGTCAAACATGACCTTGAGACCGGGCAGTCCTGGACCCTGGACCTGCCAGACGGCGTCTATGCCAGTGAGGCTCCGTTTGTGCCGCGTATGGATGCCAGGTCCGAAGACGACGGCTATCTGGTCAGCTTCCTGATCGATGAAAATCGCGGCACGTCCGAATGCGTCCTAATTGATGCCCAGGCTGTTGAGGCAGGACCCGTGGTGCGTATTGCCCTACCGCACAAGCTATCGAGCGGTACCCACAGTGTTTGGGCTGACCGCGACTTTATTCAGAAGGGTTGCCGAGAGGGCTGATCATGGGCGCAAATCTTGGGATCTTAAAAAACCTGATCACCTGTTGGCAGGCCAAGGATGTTGAGGGCGTGCTGGCCTTTATGGCCGAGGACATTGTCTGGCACTATGCCGCTGGGGCCATGCCGCCGATCCGGGGCAAGGCCATGGCGCGCAAGCTTTTGCACCGCTTTCAGGCCGATATGCACGGCATTCAATGGCGCATATTTGCACATGCCGAGGATGGTGACCGGCTGTTTATCGAGGGCGTTGACGAATATCGCACGACCGAGGGCCTGCGCATTGCTGCACCCTATGCCGGTGTCATGGACTTCAAGGACGGACTGATCATAGGCTGGCGCGACTATGTCGATATTGGCGTCATAGCCCAGCAAAAGGCCGGCGAGCCCCTATCGGCCCAGGTGCTGGGCCTGATCGCTCAGGACTAGTCCGCTTGCGGCGGCTTGGGCGGCCAGGGGAAGAAGCCAGAGGTCCTGCGGGCATAGTCGGCATAGGCAGGCCGGGTCTTTTTCAAGCGATACTCGACCGTCGGTATGCCGCTCCAGCGGGTTAGGGTGAAGACCAGATAGACCGGTCCGACCACGGATAAGAGGCCCAGTGGTGTTTCCGCCGCGATCAGGAACAGGCCCCACCAGACGCAGGCATCGCCAAAATAATTGGGATGACGGGTATAGCGCCACAGGCCCTTATCCATGACCTGGCCAGCCGTGGCCGGGTTCTTTTTGAACCGCAGCAATTGCCAATCAGCCAGGCTTTCAAACGCAATCCCAAACACCGAGACCCCAACCCCGATCCAGCCAAGGATACCAAGGGTGCCGGGCCCGTCTGGAATCTGGCCCAGTTGCACCGGCAAACAAACCAGCCAAAGCAATGGCATTTGCAGCAAGAACACCAGCCGAAGCGCGGCATAGCCATAGCCCCAGCCCTTGTCCTGCTTGGCCTTTTCCATCATCCGCACATAGCGCCGGTCCGGGCCATGGTCGCGCCAGCGCCACAAAAGATACCCGCCCAGCCGCACGGCCCAGACCACACAGATCGCGGTCAAGGCTATGCGCCGCTCAGTCCCCCCGCCGGTATAGATAAAGGTCGCGACCGCCACCACCGCCATGCCCAGGGCCCAAAGGCTATCGACTGGCGTGCAGTCGCGCATGGCGACGCAACCCGCCCAAAACAGCGCAAACATGGCGGCAATCACCACCCCATTCAGCAGCATAATGCTTACAAGTTCGGACATAATCCCCCCGCGAAATCTTGTTGATTAGGTCCCTAGACCCCGACCACCAGGCTGACCGTAGTGGTGGTCGAGCCGCCAATATTCAGGGTCTGGACCGTCTTGGCCCCCTCGACCTGATAGGCATCGGCGGTGCCGGTTACCTGTTTGAACGCGTCCAGCGTCATACGCACGCCCGTCGCCCCGACCGGGTGACCACAGCCAATCAGGCCGCCAGAGGGATTGATCGGCAGACGGCCGCCCATGGCAATCGAGCCATCCTCAATCGCCTGCCAAGCCTTGCCCGGCTCGGTCAGGCCTAGGTGTTCAATGGCCATGTATTCCGTGGTGGTAAAACAGTCATGCGTCTCGACCGCATGGAGCTGGGCCAGATCGCTAACCCCGGCCCGGGCGCGGGCATCGTCGATGGCGCGCTTGACCTGCGGAAACACGTAAGGCTGGCCCTCGCTATTGCGCAGCTTGCGATCATAGCTGATCGGGGCCGACCGATGGCCCCAACCCTTGATCTGGGGCAGGCTTTCTAGCGGTATGCCGCGCTGGGCCGCATATTCCGCCGCCCGTTTGGTTGAGGCTAAAAACACAACGGCCGCACCGTCGGTGACTTGGCCGCAATCGTTTTTGCGGATCATACCCTCAACGACGGGATTGGCCTGATCATCTTGCGTAAAGCTCTTATCATTAAAGGCCCAGTCGCGGGTCTGGGCATTGGGATTGCGCTTGCCATTGGCAAAATTGATCTCAGCAATCTGGGCCAGATGATCGTAATTTAAGCCCCAGCGGCGCTCATATTCCTCGCCAAGATCGGAAAAGGCGCGCGGCCACAAAAACTTAGCGTCCTGAAACTCATGCCCAGCCCAGGCGGCCGAGCCGAGATTTTCCGCCGCCTTTTGGCCTGGGACATTGCGCATCATTTCAAGGCCAACCACGCAGCTGAGGTCATAGCGCCCAGCCTCGATCTCGGCGCTGGCAGCCAGTATGGCCACACTGCCAGAGGCACACGCCGCCTCATGCCGCGCCGTCGGCAGGCCGTCAAAATCTGGGTGTACCAGGCCAAAAAAGCCGCCGAGCAGGCCCTGGCCCGCAAACAGCTCGCCAACAAAATTGCCGACATGGCCGCTGTCTATATCCTTGGGCTCCAGATCAACCGAGGCCAGCCCCTCGCCGACGACCTGAGAAAACGCCCCGGCAAAGTCCATGCCTTGGCGCGCCCAATTGGCGGAAAAATCGCTCTGCCAGCCCCCCAGAATATAGACCATGCCCGTCCCTTTTTGATCTAACCAAAGTTTCGGCAGCCAGCATGGCACAGGATTTTGCCTGTGCCAAACCGCGCTAGGCCTTGGGACGGGCCAAGGGCCCTATTTGCCAATCTTGTCCTGGGTCTTGGTATCGAAATCGCTAGCCTCATGGCGCTCATGCAACTGGCTGGCAGGGTCACCAAACGGGCGATTGACCATGCGGCCGCGCTTGACGGCTGGACGCTCGCCAATCTCGTCGGTCCAGCGGATCAGGTTCTTGTATTCCTGAACCTGCAAGAACGCGCCGCCCTCATATAATAGGCCCTTGGCCATGCCGCCATACCAGGGCCAGACCGCCATATCGGCAATCGTATAGTCATCCCCTGCCAGGTATTTATGGTCGGCCAAATGCTTATCGAGCACGTCCAATTGACGCTTCACCTCCATGGCAAAGCGGTCGATGGCATATTCAATCTTGAACGGCGCATAGGCATAAAAATGGCCAAAGCCGCCGCCCAGATAGGGCGCACTGCCCATTTGCCAAAACAGCCAGGACAGGCATTCGGCCCGGGCCACCGTCTCGGTT
>CANGEH010000139.1 GCA_947452665.1 Caulobacteraceae bacterium | reverse complement strand
GGGCCGAGCAGTTGTCGGAACAGATAGTGTTCGATCAAACGCATGGGCAGGAGGGCAATCTGCAAACACAAAAAACAAAATGGTCTCGCCCAGCCATTGCAGCGACAAGCCCAGTGTTCCATGTTCTAGCGTCATGAAGCCCCTGTGCCAACCGCTCTCGGCACATGGTGGCATGCAGACCCTCATTGATTAACCCCGCCCAGGGCTCTGGGCGCAGGAGAGACCTATGCAGATCGAATTTGTTGCCGCGGGCAGTCATTTTGCGGCCAATACCGCGGTTGCCGCTCTGGTTTTTGCCGATAAGGCTATGAGCCAGGCCGCCCAAGGCCTTGACCGCGCCTCTGATGGCGCGCTTGGCCGGGCGGTGGCCGCTAGCCGGTTTACCGGTGCCAAGGGCCAGAGCCTGGAAATTTCAGCGCCGCATGGCCTAGGGATTGGCAGAGTGATTCTCATGGGCTGCGGTCCTCGCGCCGAGTTTAACGACAAGGCGGCCGAACAGATCGCCGCCAGCGCCTATGCTGCGGTCAAGGCGAGCGGCCTTGAGGTTCTGGCCATAGATCTTGCCGAATGGCCGGTCGCGCTCGCCGCCCAGGCTGGCCTTGGCGTTCGCCTTGCCGCCTACCGGTTTGATCGCTATCGCACCACCGAAAAGCCAGACAAGAAGCCATCCGTGACCAAGGTTCAGTTGGTGGTATCTAACCCAGACAAGGCCACGGACGCGTTTGACCCTCTGTCCACCTTGTCGGATGCGGTCTATTTCGCCCGCGACCTGATCTCAGAGCCGGCCAATATCCTTTACCCTGAAGAATTTGCCCGCCGGGTCAAGCGGCTGGAGGCCTTGGGTCTTGAGGTCGAAATCCTCGGCGAAAAGGAAATGGCGGCGCTGGGCATGGGTTCCTTGCTTGGGGTCGGGCAGGGCAGTATCCGCGAAAGCCAATTGGCCGTGATCCAATGGAAGGGCGCGGCCGATCCAGCCGCCCAGCCTCTGGCCTTTGTCGGCAAGGGCGTCTGTTTTGATACGGGCGGGATCTCGATCAAGCCGGCAGACGGCATGGAAGACATGAAGTGGGACATGGGCGGAGCAGCAGCGGTTGCTGGCCTGATGCATGCGCTTGCGGGTCGCAAGGCCAAGGTCAATGTCGTGGGCATACTGGGCCTGGTCGAAAATATGCCCGGCGGCAATGCCCAGCGCCCCGGCGATATTGTTACCTCCATGTCGGGCAAGACCATTGAGGTTATCAATACCGATGCTGAGGGGCGCTTGGTCCTGGCCGATGCGCTCTGGTATTGCCAACAGCGCTTCCAGCCCAAATTCATGGTCGATCTGGCCACCTTGACAGGGGCGATCATTATTGCGCTTGGCCATGATTATGCCGGCCTGTTCTCGAATAATGACGAGCTGTCCGAAAAGCTCTTGGCTGCGTCCAAGGCGTCGGGCGAGGGCTTGTGGCGTCTGCCGATCCCTGCCTCCTACGAAAAACAGATCGAGAGCATGGCGGCGGACGTAAAGAATGTCGGCGGCCGGCCGGGCGGGTCGATAACTGCAGCCCTGTTCTTGCAGCACTTCGTTAATGGCCTGCCCTGGGCGCATCTGGATATTGCCGGTACAGCCTGGAAAAAGCCGTCTAGCGACGCGACCATTCCCGATGGCGCAACCGGTTTTGGTGTTCAGTTGCTCGACCGCTTTGTCGCCGATCATTACGAGGCCTGATATGACCGCCCCGTGTGAGGTCTGGTTCTATCATCTGGAGCGGACCTCAGCCGACAAGGTCCTACCCGAACTGCTGGAAAAGACCTTGAAGCGGGGCTGGAAGGCGCAGGTGCGAACCGCGTCGCAGGACCGGGTTGAGTTTCTCGATGACTGGCTGTGGCGTTATCGCGACGAGGCCTTCTTGCCCCACGCCCCAGCCACCGACCCCATGCCGGAGCGTCAGCCCATACTGGTCGGCACAGAAGTGACCAATGCCAATGCCTCAGAGGCCTTGTTTTTGATCGATGGGGCTCAGCCGGGGGATCTTGGCGGCTATGAGCGCTGCGTGCTCTTGTTTGATGGCCGCGACGAGGCCGCCCTTGCCCAGGCCCGCGCCCATTGGCGGCAGTTCAAGGCCGATGGCCTGCCGGTATCTTACTGGCAACAAGGGGCCGGGCGCGGATGGGAGAAGAAGGCTTGAAAACGGTCTTTGCCGCTGGCGTCTTGATCACCGTCTTGGCCTTGAGCGGCTGTGCCGCGCCGCGTCCGGAGCCATTTGCCAGGCCATCGGCTGCGGCCCGCATCGCTGCGCCGGTCCTGCCGCCCACACCGTCGGTGGATACTTGCGGCATTTCGGAACTGGCCTGGCTGATCGGCAAGCCCAAGACCGAGATCCCCGTGCCGGTCGAACCTGGCCGCCGCCGGGTCTATTGCGCCACCTGTGCGATAACTGAGGACCTTTCGCCTGAGCGGCAGAATATCGTGTTTGATCCCGATAACGGTCTGGTGGTGGCCTTAAGCTGCGGCTAGCCCCCTCCACCGCTACGCGGTCCACCTCCCCCAAAGGGGGAGGATTTAGATGCCTATAATCTTCCCCCTCTGGGGGAAGTACCGGCGAAGCCGGGGAAGGGGGCTGCCGCCCGCTATCTACAACCCCGCCGCCACCTTGGCTTTTTCGAAATTTTCAGCCGCTTCCATCCAGCGTGCTTCGGCGACATCGAGTTGTTCTTGCGCGCGGCCGCGTTGGCGCGTCAGGTCCTCGGCCTTGGCGGCAAATGCGGGGTCGGCCAATTGGCTATCGAGGGTGGCCAGCGACTTGGTGCAGCGGGCCAGTGCCTGTTCAGCCGATTCCATCTTGCGCTGCAGCGGCGCAATCAGGCCCTGGGCATCGCGATTGGCAGGCTTGGCTGCGGGTGCTGCAGGGGTCGAGGCCTTGGCGGCTGGCTCGTCACGAACCTGAGTTGGGGCGCGGGCCGCGACGCGGGCGCGGTCGAGCACGAACTTGGCATAATCGTCCATATCGCCATTAAAGGGCTTAACCGAGCCATCGGCGGCTAGCCACAGCCGATCGGCAACCATTTCCATCAGTGAGCGGTCGTGGGTGATCAAGATTACCGCGCCCTCATAATCGTTCAGGGCGTCGAGCAGGGCCCGGCGGCTATCAATATCCAGGTGATTGGTCGGCTCATCGAGGATCAGCATATGCGGCGCGCGCATGGCGACCATGTTCAGCAAAAGCCGTGCCCGCTCGCCGCCCGACAGATTCGCAACCGTGGTCTCGGTCTTGTCATAGCCTAGGCCAAATTGGGCGAGCTTGGAGCGCCTAGCCGCCTCAGTCGCATCGGGCATGGCCCGGCGGATGATCTCCAGCGGCGTATCGTCGGGGTCCATGGCCTCGATCTGGTGCTGGTGGAACCAGCCGACCTGCATGCGCTTGTCGCGGTGAATATGGCCGTTCTGGATTTCTAGCGCCCCGGCGATCAGCTTGGCAAAGGTCGATTTACCCGCGCCATTGACGCCCAAGAGCCCGATCCGGTCATCAATATCCATCCGCAGGTTAAGGCCCTTTAGGATGGTCTTGCTGTCATAGCCAACGCTGGCACCCTCTAGGCGCACGAGGGGCGGAGCGAGTGGGCGGGGCGGTGAGGGCAGGGTGAAGGGTGCAACCCGCTCTTCAATCGTTGCGCCAATCGGCTGCAGCTTGGCCAGGCGCTTCATACGCGACTGGGCTTGGGCGGCCTTGGAGGCCTTGGCCCGGAAACGATCGACAAAGGCTTGCAGGTGGGCGCGTTCGGCTTCTTGCTTGACGCGGTTGGCCGATAGGAGGCGCAGTTTTTCAGCGCGCATCCGCTCAAAATCATCATAGCCGCCGGTATAGATTTCCAGCTTGCCATCGGTCAGGTGCAGGATGTGATCGACCGAATTGTTCAAAAGCTCGCGGTCATGGCTGATGATCAGGGCGGTGTGCGGGTATTTCTTTAGCCGCGCCTCGAGCCACATGGCCCCTTCCAGATCGAGATAATTGGTCGGCTCATCGAGGAGGAGCAGGTCGGGTTCTGCAAACAGGGCCGCCGCCAAGGCGACCCGCATCCGCCAGCCGCCGGAAAACTCGGCCATGGTGCGGCCAAGGTCAGCGGTGGAAAAGCCAAGGCCAGACAGGATTTCTGCGGCGCGTGAGGGCGCGCGATCGGCATCGATCTCGATCAGGCGACCATAAATCTCGCCCAGACGCTCAGGCGGGGCGGTTTCCAGTTCCAGCAACAGGCTGTGGCGATCGACATCGGCCTCTAGGATGGTGTCGATCAGGGTGACCGGCGTGGCCGGGTGTTCTTGGCTGACCGATCCGACGCGGGCATTGCGCGGCATGGTGATGTCACCACCGCCCGAATGCAGCTCGTTCAAGATCAGCTTGAACAGGGTGGACTTGCCAACGCCATTGCGTCCGACCAGCCCAACCTTGGCCCCGGTCGGCAGACTGACCGTGGCGTCATTGAAAAAGCGGCGACCCCAGGCGGTGTAGGACAGGTCTTTGATTTGCAGCATAGGAAAATTACGTCTTTATGGTTCGGTCGGTACGGCGATTGCCGTTATCAGGTGACCAGATGATGAGCAGAGGTTGGCGGATCGAATACGCCCGGCTATAAGCCGCCCTCCTTCCCAATGCCAATGTTTCAGTGAGCAAACGTCAAATCATGACCGAACATACCTTTTCCATCCTTAAGCCCGACGCCACCCGCCGAAACCTGACCGGTGCCGTCAATGCCGTGATCGAGGCCGCTGGCCTGCGGATCGTCGCTCAAAAGCGCATTCACATGACCCCAGCCCAAGCTGGCAAGTTCTATGAAGTGCATTCCGAGCGGCCATTCTTTGGTGAGCTGGTCGAATTCATGACTTCTGGTCCCGTCGTGGTCCAGGTGCTGGAAGGCGAAAACGCCGTGGCCCGCTATCGCGAAGTCATGGGCGCCACCAACCCCGCTAATGCCGATGCCGGCACGATCCGCAAGCTGTTTGCCGAATCGGTTGGTGAAAACACCGTCCATGGCTCCGACAGCCAGGAAAACGCCGCCCTCGAAATCGCGCAGTTCTTCAGCGGTCTTGAAATCGTCGGTTAATCTCTAGGGTGAGGGGGCGGTTCGCGCTGCCCCCTCCACCGCTTCGCGGTCCCCCTCCCCCAAGGGGGGAGGATTAAGAACGGCGTAACTCTTCCTCCTCTGGGGGAAGTACCCGCGTATGCGGGGGAAGGGGGCTTGAGCCCGCGCTAAATCGGTTCAGCCTCGATGCGCTTGTCCAGATAGGCCCCGACGCGCTTTTCCACCTCGACCAGACGCTCGGCCCAGAAATGGTTGGCCTCGTCGACCAGTTCATAATCGATGACAATGCCCTTTTGGGTGCGCAGCTTGGACACCACCTTTTCGACCTCAACCGGCGGCACAATCGTGTCGGCGCTGCCGTGCAAGATTAGGCCAGAGGCGGGGCAGGGGGCGAGGAAGCTAAAATCATACATATTGGTCGGCGGTGAGACCGAGATAAAGCCATCGGTTTCTGGACGCCGCATCAAGAGCTGCATGCTGATCCAGGCGCCAAAGCTGTAACCGGCGACCCAAAACTGCGAGGCGGTGGGGTTGGTGGCCTGTAGCCAGTCCAGCGCGGTCGCCGCATCGGCCAATTCGCCAATCCCGCTATCAAATTCGCCCTGGCTCTTGCCTACGCCGCGATAATTAAACCGCAAAACCGAAAAGCCGCGCTTCATGAACAGGTGGAATAATTGCACCGTCACAGGATTATTCATGTGACCTTGTGCCTTGGGGTGCGGGCTCAAGATCAGGGCGATCGGCGCATTGGCCTTTTTACCCGCAGAATAGCGACCTTCAAGACGCCCCGATGCGCCGGCCATAACCACTTCAGGCATGTCTACTCCTTTAGCCTAGCGGAAAACCTGGCACATCCTTTCGGGGCCGACTGCGTAAGAATACTTGACCGCAGCGCTTGGTCTTCCTATGTCCATTCCGAACCGGCCAGACGTCATCGGACCGTAAGGCGGCGGTATGTAGCACAGGCGGCGGCGGATGCGCGCGAATTCTGCAAGGAT
>CANGEH010000138.1 GCA_947452665.1 Caulobacteraceae bacterium | reverse complement strand
GCCGCGCGACCTTGCGCGGCGGTTTCGTTTTGAGAGCATGGCCATGGCCGAGATCATTTTGAATGTAGAAGTCCGCGGCCGTACCGGCACTGGCGGCGCCCGTGAAGTTCGCCGCGCTGGCGATGTTCCCGGCGTGCTTTACGGTGGCACCTTGGCGCCAGTTGCGATTTCTGTGAAGAGCAACGAGTTCCGCAAGGCGCTGTTGAGCGGCAAGCTCATGGGCCACCGGGTGACCTTGTCCCACGAGGGCAAGACCCAGATGGTTATTGCCAAGGACATCCAGTTCCACCCCGTCACCGACCAGCCTGTGCATTTTGACCTGTTCCGGGTCGATGAGCATCAGCTGATCAAGATCAGCGTGCCCGTGCACTTTGCCCATCAGGACGCCTCGCCCGGCATGAAGCGTGGCGGCGCCTTGAACGTGGCCTATCACGAAATCGAACTCTTGGTCCCCGCCGACGAGATCCCTGAAGAGGTCGTTGTTGACCTGTCAGGTCTGGAAGTCGGTGGTCAGGTGCACATTAATGATGTGACCCTGCCCAAGGGCTCAAAGGCAGCCCTGCGCGGCAATTTCGTGGTCGCCTCGATCACAGCGACCGGCGCCACCAAGGATGCCGACGCAGCCGAGGCCTAGGCTCTGATGTCCTGAGGGACTGAGGCGGCTTGAGCGTTTGAAAGAGGCGGAACCGCTGCATGGCGTTTCCGCCTCTTTTACATTGGCCCGGATCTGGGCCGCCCCGAGGGAGGGCATGGCATGTTGATCTTGGCGGGCCTGGGCAATCCCGGGGGCAAGTATGAACGCAATCGGCACAATATCGGCTTTTTCGCCATGGATGAAATAGCCAGCCGCTGGCGGTTTGGCCCCTGGCGGACCAAATTTCAGGCCCAGGTCTGCGAGGGCAATATCGATACGCCCGCGGGCGAGGTGCGTTGCCTCTTGATGAAGCCCCAGACCTTTATGAATGAAAGCGGCCGCGCCGTTGCCGAGGCCGCCAAATTCTACAAGACCGCGCCAGATCAGGTGGTGGCCTTTCACGACGAGCTTGATATCGCCCCTGGCCGGTTTCGCATGAAGACCGGCGGCGGCGCAGCCGGGCATAATGGCATTCGCTCAATCATGGCTCATATCGGCCCCAATTTTCGGCGCGCCCGCATGGGCATTGGCCATCCGGGTGACAAGGACCTGGTGCATGGCTGGGTCTTGAGTGATTTCAACAAGGCCGACACCGGCTGGATCGACACACTGTGCCGCGCCTTAGCCGATTCCGCCCCCCTCTTGGCCGCGACTGAGGACGAGAAATACCAGACCGAGGTCATGCGCCTAGCACCCTCGCCAAAGGCCGACCCGCGCAAGGCGGCGGGGTTTGAAGCTTAAGACAAGGCCAAACCCACACCACCATTTGCACTCGCGCCCTTGGTCGGCCATAACAGCCCCCGACGCGCCGCAACCTGCGGCGTCCCTGTTTTTGTTTCCTGACCCGAGGACCCGATGGCGCTCAAAGTCGCAATCGTTGGCCTGCCAAATGTTGGCAAGTCCACCCTGTTTAATGCCCTGACCCAGACCGCCCAGGCCCAGGCGGCCAATTATCCGTTCTGTACGATTGAGCCCAATACAGGCGATGTCGCTGTGCCCGAGCCACGGCTTGACGCCTTGGTGGCCATTGCGGGCTCCAAGGAAATTATCCCCGCCCGGATCAATTTTGTGGATGTCGCTGGTCTCGTGCGCGGCGCCTCCAAGGGCGAGGGTCTGGGCAACCAGTTTCTGGCCAATATCCGCGACTGTGACGCCGTGGCCTTTGTCTCGCGCTGTTTTGTCGATGATGACATCACCCATGTCGAGGGCCGGATTGATCCCTTGTCAGACCTGGAGATCATTGAAACCGAACTGATGCTGGCCGATCTGGAAAGCCTTGAAAAGCGCATGACGGGCTTGGAAAAGCGCGCCAAGGGCGGTGACAAGGACAGTATTGCCACTGTGCGCCTGGCCAAAATCGCGCTCGATCAGCTCAATGCTGGCAAGCCTGCCCGCGCGGCCCAGATCGATAAGGAGGACGAAAAGGGCTGGCACATGTTGCAGCTCCTGACCGCCCTTCCCGCGCTCTATGTCTGCAATGTCGAGGAATCCAGCGCCGATAGCGGCAATACCCTGTCCGAGGCGGTGGCCGAACGCGCCGCCAAGGATAATGCCAAGTCCGTCGTCATCTCGGCCAAGATTGAGAGCGAGATCGCCTTGCTGGACCCCAGTGAACGCGCCGAGTTCTTGGAAACCCTTGGCCTGGCCGAGCCGGGTCTGAACCGCCTGATCCGCGAGGCCTATAGCCTGCTGGGTCTGCAAACCTATTTCACGGTCGGCCCAAAAGAGGCCCGCGCCTGGACCATCCATGTCGGCGATACCGCGCCCCAGGCTGCTGGCGTGATCCACACCGATTTTGAAAAAGGGTTTATCCGCGCCGAAACCATTGCCTATGATGACTATGTCCGCCTCAAGGGCGAACAAGGCGCCAAGGAGGCTGGGCGCATGCGCCTAGAAGGCAAGGAATACATCGTCAATGACGGCGATGTCCTGCATTTCAGGTTTACCAGCTAAACCCGCCCCCTTTTTTCCGCCTTCCCCGCGCAGGCGGGGATCCAGAAATGGGCCAACCGTCCGATAGAACTCGTCAGGTCTGGGTCCCCGCCTGCGCGGGGAAGGCGGATGTGGGTGCTGACGTAGCAGGACCTCGACGCCACTATCATTTTCCTCTTAAATAGGCACATGACCATCGGTTGAGGACACCCCATGAGCCAGACCATTACCCTAACCAGCACACATGATGGCTTTGGCTTTAGCGCCCTGCATGCTGACGCCATTGGCCCGCGCAAGGGCGGTATTGTCATTATTCAGGAAATTTTTGGCCTAGACCAATATGTCCAGGCCGATGTTACGCGCTGGAGTGCTTTAGGCTTTGAAGCGGTCGCGCCCTCCATGTTTGACCGGCAAGAGCGCGGTTTTACCGCCGAGCATGACCCCGAAGGCCTGCAGGCCGGGTTTAAACATGCCATGGCCAATGGACTGGATAATGCCATGGGCGATCTCGCCGCTTGCGTCGATTTCCTCAAAAGCCGAGGCCCAGTGTTTATGGTTGGCTATTGCTACGGCGGGGCGATGACCTGGCAGGCGGCGGGGAAGATCAAGGCGATTGCGGCGGCCTCTAGCTATTATGGTGGTCAGGTTGCAGCCAATGCGGCCCTGACCCCGAAATGCCCGATCATCTGCCATTTTGGCCGCAAGGATGCCCATATCCCGGCCGACGAGACCAGGGCGGCGATCAATGCCGCCCAGCCTCAGGTTCCGGTGTATATTTACGACAATTCTGGCCACGGCTTTAACAATGATGGCCGCCCAGACAGCGATCTGGCTGATGCCAAGCTGGCGCGTGAGCGGAGCCTTGCCCTGTTCATGGCCAATGGCGCGGCCTGACGGGCATGGGTGAGCGGGTTAACCTGATCAGTGAGGCCGACGGCTTTGCGCTTGATGCCTATCATGCGGCCCCGCAAGAGGCGCGGCGCGGCGGTCTGGTCCTCTTGCACGCCGTCTGGGGCGTAACCCCGCATATACGCAGCCTTGCCGACCAATTTGCCGATGAGGGCTATGAGGTTCTATGCCCCTCGCTTTTGGGGCGATTTGAGGCCGGGTTTGCAAAAAGCGATCTTGATCCGGCGCGATTGGACCAAAGATCCAGTTATGCCGCGGCGACCGGTTGGGGCGGGGACTGCGCAGCGGATATCCAGGCGGCAATCGATGCGCTTAAAGGCCCGGTCTTTGTCATGGGCTTTTGCTTTGGCGGCACCGCGGCCTGGATCGCCGCCTGCCAGTGTACCGGAATTACCGCAGTCTCAAGCTTTTATGGCGGCCACATTGTCGATTACCGGGACCAGGTTCCCCAATGCCCAACCCAATTGCATCTGGGTCGGCACGACGGCCTAATCCCAGAGGTAGACCGGGATGCCATCGCCGCCGCCCATCCCGACCTGCCCATCTGGCTCTATGATGCCGGGCACGCCTTTGTTGCGCCCAATGGCTATCATGCCGACAGTGCAAACTTGGCCATGCTGCGCACCCGCCAGCTTTTCCAAAAACAGGGCCGTAAGGGGGAGATGTAGGGCCCGGTCCCGCCTGAGGCCCTAGCCGCGCAAGACCCGTCCCGCCACGGCATCCAGCTTGGCCATTAGGCCCACGTCTCTCGCCTCGGGCGCCGTAATAATCGCGCCGTCCAGACAGGTGTCAATCGGCGAGGCGGTGCGCGGTCTGGTCAGGCTTGTGGCCAGATGCTGAACCGCATCGCGCGCCTTGGCTGAGTTTTCCAACAGCACAGCCAAGATATTGGCCACCTCGACCGGGGCAAACTCCTCGTGCCAGCCATCATAATCGGTGATCATACCGACCGAGGCATAGGGCAGCTCCGCCTCACGCGCCAGCTTGGCTTCGGGCATATTGGTCATGCCGATAATATCGCAGCCCCAGGACCGATAGAGTTCGCTCTCGGCCTTGGTCGAAAACTGTGGCCCCTCCATGGCCAGATAGGTCCCGCCCTCGATCACCCGTGCGCCTGCGGCCCTTGCGGCATCAGCGGCGAGGCTGGACAGGCGCGGACAGGTGGGGTGGGCCATGGACACATGCGCCACCAGTCCAGGCCCAAAAAAGCTCTTAACCCGCGCAAAAGTGCGATCAATGAACTGGTCAGCAATCACAAACGTGCCGGGGTTCAGAGCCTCGCGCAAGGAGCCGACGGCGGATAGGGAGAGGACATCGGTACAGCCAACCCGCTTAAGCGCGTCAATATTGGCGCGGAAATTGAGGTCGGACGGCGGGATGCGATGCCCTCGGCCATGGCGCGGCAAGAACACCAGCTTAACCGCGCCAATCTCGCCCATCAGCAATTCATCCGAAGGGTCACCCCAAGGCGTATCGACCTTGACCCAGCGCCGGTTCTTCAGGCCCTCAATCTCATAAAGACCCGAGCCGCCAACAATGCCCAAAACCCAATTTGTCACGCCCAACTCCCCCAAAATAAAAGGCCCCGTTCGGTGAGGAACGAGGCCTTGAATTCGTCGCTAAACCTAAGCCAATCGCCTAGTGCTTGACGTCTTTCCACACTCGCCGATAGCTCGCATAGAGCAGGCCAGCAAAAATGGCCAGATAGATCAAGACGGCAAAGCCGGTCTGCTTGCGCTCCTGGGCCTTGGGCTCAGCGGCCCAGTCGAGGAAGGCCACAACGTCCTTGGCCTGTTGCTCAAGCGTTGACTTGGTGCCGTCATCAAAGCTGACCTTGTCGGCAACCAGCGGCGGCGGCATGGCGATAAAGCCGCCAACCGGCACCTTCTTCTTGTCGCCGCCCCAAAAGCCCGACAGGTCGCCCGGCATATAGGGGTTGTAGTATTTGCCAGCGGGTACAGCCAGACCAACCGGGGGATTGTGATAGCCGACTAGGATTGAATAAACATAGCGCGGACCGCCTTCGCGGGCCTTGGTGATCACCGACAAGTCGGGCGGCAGGGCGCCGCCATTGCCAGCGCGTGCGGCATATTCGTTCGGATAGGGCTTGGGGAAGGCATCGGCCGGCGTGCCGGGACGCTGGATCACATCGCCCGTCTCAGTATCGATGTCGTCGACATTGTAATCCTTGGCAATCGCCTTGACGAAGGCATTGTCGTTCGGATTTTTGTACTTCTTGTCATAAAAGGGACCGTCGGGCTGACCCAGATTGCGGAACCGCAACTGGTTCATCGAGTGGCAGGCCGAACAGACTTCCCGATAGACCTTATAGCCCCGTTGGATCTGGGCCTTGTCAAAGGTGCCGAACGGACCGTCCGAGCTCCAAGACATTTCCTTGGGCTCTTCTTCGGTGGTCTTGGCATAGCTCGGTGCGGTGGCGGCAAACAGCCCGACGACCGCTGCGATGGCGATGAGTTTGCGCAGCATCAGGCTCAACCCTTCTTCTCGGTCGCCGAAGCGCCGTTCAAAATCGATGCCGTAATCGAGTCCGGCTCTTGCAATGGCTTCTCCACCAGACCCAGGACCGGCATGACGATCAGGAAATAGG
>CANGEH010000137.1 GCA_947452665.1 Caulobacteraceae bacterium | reverse complement strand
GCTTATAGGCAAATTTCACGCCGGTTCGCGCCTCAATGCCCGGCAAGACGCGGTGCACCAGATAGGCATTGGGGCTACCAAAATCGAACAGGAATTCAGGCTGGCTCATGGTGCGCTTTCGCTTTTAAAGAATGTGACCCATCTTGGCCCGCTTGGCCGCTAAATAGGCCTGATTTTCCGGGCGCTCAGCGGTCCAGGCCGCCACGCGCTCGGTCTCGATCCCGGCGCTGCGCAGGGCCGCGACCTTGTCGGGATTATTGGTCAGGAGCCGCACCCGGCTAATGCCAAGGTTTTTCAAAGCCTGGGCGGCAATGTCAAATTCACGCAAATCCGGGGCAAAACCTAAGGCGAGATTGGCCTCGACCGTATCCATACCCTTGGCCTGCAGGGCATAGGCTTTCAGCTTATTGCCCAGCCCAATGCCGCGTCCTTCTTGGCGCAAATAAAGCACCAGGCCCGCCGGGGCCTGCGCGACCCGCTCGAGCGCCGCATGCAGTTGCGGGCCACAATCGCAAAGATGCGAGCCAAACACATCGCCGGTCAGGCATTCGGAGTGAATCCGCACCAGCACGGCCTCGCCGGGCTCTGGCCCGCGCGGCGTACCAATCGCGACATGCTCGCGCCCGTCACCCAGATCGGTCATGACCCGCATGGAAAACTGACCATAGCTTGTGGGCAGATCAATCGCCCCCTCGCCCAACCAGTTTGAAATTTCAACACCAACCGACATGTCTTCGACTTTCCAGACACGGCCGCCGTTTGCGCCAGTGTCGCTCGCTCAGCCTGATCCCAAGCCTATAGATAGGGTTTAGGACGACTGACCCTAGGGGGGCAACCGTCTTGATGCCCTCCGACCCCGGATAAACCGCTTGCCGCTGCGACAATCAAGTCGCTCGACACCCAAGGGCGCGCAGACTAGTATCAAGGCCATGTCGGGGGCTGACCACAAATCGCGCAAACGCTCAGGTCATGGCCTGCTGCTCGCCGCGCTTGCGCTTGGCCTGCGCCTCATCCTGCCCGGCGGGGTGATGCTGGCCACGCCAACGGTCGGTGCTGCGCCGCAAATGGTGATCTGCACCGGACAAGGGGCGATATCGGTCAGTCTTGGTCAAGATGGCAGGGTCCTCAAGACCCCAGCCGATAAGGCCCCAGAAAATCCCGATCGCCCCGACCATCCTTGCGCCTTTGCGGCAAGCCTTGCGATCAGCGGTCCAAGCCCAGTTGCCGCCAGCTTACCGATCAGGTTCGTCGGCGACCGCGACCTTCCGCTTGCCACCACCCAAAGCCCAGGCCTTGGGCTAGCCGCGCCACCGCCCTGGACCACAGGGCCACCCTCAATTCTTTGAACTCAATCGCTGCCGATCCGCCCCACGCGTCGGCCTCCTTGACGTTTTTAGAATTGGAAACCTTCTATGTCTCGCAATGCGTCTGCCGGCGTCTCGCCGCGCGCCCTATTGGCTGGCCTTGGGGCCACGGCCCTCATGAGCATCAGTCCGGCCATGGCCGCTGATCTGCAAGCCGCATCACCTGCCGATAATGAGGTGATTATTGTCGGTCATGCCGATCGGCCTGCGACGGTCCAGCCCCGGGGCCTTTCCGTGTCCCTCGGCAAGACCGAATTTGAAGCCATTAATGCCGTCAATGTCGAAGACTTGATGAAATACGCGCCCAATTTTTTCGTCCGCAAACGCTTTGCCGGGGATGATAATGCCGTGGTGGCCTTGCGCGGCGCCAATACGGTGCAAAGCGCCCGCACCCTAGTCTTGGTGGATGGGTTTGTGGTCTCCAACCTGCTTGGCAATCGCTGGGACTATCCACCAAAATGGAATGTGGTGGGGCCCGCCGAGGTTCAGCAATTTGATATTGTCTATGGCCCCTATTCAGCCCGCTATGGCGGCAATTCGATGGGCGGGGTGATCTCGGTCACCACCGAGCGTCCACAAGGCAAGACGGTCTATGCCACGGTCCAGACCATGATCATGCCGTTCAAAGAATATGGCTTTAACCAGAGTTTTAGGGGCTACAGCCTCGAGGCCGGGGGGTCTTATCAGCCATCGGACGGACCCTTGACGGTTCGGGCAGGCTTTCGACATTTTGACAATGTCGGTCAGTCCATGACCTATACACTTTTGACCGCCGCCACCGGTTCCGCAACGCCCGTTACCGGCGCATTTGATGACAAGCGTTTGGCAAGCCCCGTGTTTGGCGCGGCCTCGCCCGTGCATGTGATCCAGGATCAGTTTCGGCTGAGGCTTGGCTATGCCGCGCAAAATGGCTGGACAGCCGAGGCCCTTGGCCTTGGCTGGAAGACCGATCAGGACCTAACGGACGTGCGAAGCTTTTTGCGTGATACTTCCGGTAGCGTGATTGGCCAGGGCAAGGTCAGCCTTGGCGGCAAGGTCTGGAATGCGACCGGCCTGACCCAGTCCTTGACGGCACGGACCGAGTATTTGGGCGGATTGAAACTCAGTGGTCCAGCGCTTGGCTGGACCGTATCGGCCAACCTGTCCCGCTACTGGATTGCCAGCCAGGATGTGCGTACCTCAAAGGACTATTTGACAGGCCGGGCCAGTGGCGCGGGCACTGTGACAAGACAGAATACACCGGGCTGGTGGACCGGGGATCTAACCGCAGAACAACGGTTCGGCGCGCATAAGCTCGGGCTCGGGGTCAATGCCAACCTCTATCAAACCGATCAGGATACCTTCGCCACGACCCGATGGAAGGATGCCGCAGCGCCGGTCTATTCGGCCTCGACCTATGGCAAGACCAGCCTTTTAGGCGTGTGGTTAGAGGACGAGATTGCGCTCAATCCAGACCTTGAATTGACGGCGGGCGTGCGGCTTGACCAGTGGCGGGCCTTTGATGGCGGGCTTGGCAAGGCGCTGGGCGGAACACGGATCGATGGCGGTTATGACGATCGCTCCGACTCCTCGGTCAGCCCCAAGCTTAGCCTGCAAGGGCGGCTTCCCGGCGACATCGGGCTGCAACTGAGCCTCGGTAGTGCCGTGCGGTTTCCAACGGTCGGCGAGCTGTTTCAAGGCAGAATTGATGATGTGACCCGCCAAATTGACCCGGCCAGCTTTGACCCGAATCTGAAGCCGGAAAAATCGACCGATGCCAACCTGATCCTGCGCCGGAGTTTTTCCAAGGTGCGGGCGACGGCCAGCCTATTCTATCAAAACATCGATGATGCCATTTTCAGTTTCAGCGGACTCAATCCGTATGGCGCGGTGGTTACCTCGTACAAAAATATCGATCAGGTGCAGCAAGTGGGGGCAGAGCTGATCCTAGAGGCGAGCGACATACTGATCGATGGGCTGGATATGGACGTCAATAGTGCCTGGATGGAGGCCAAGACGGTCAAGAATCGAGCGGCCCGGGCCGCCGAAGGGGTTGCCTTTCCGCGGATTCCAGATTGGCGGGCCAATGGCAATCTTCGCTACCGGGTCAATGACGCGCTCAAGGTGTCGCTCGGCTGGCGCTATGGTTCCCGGCCAAATTCAGACCTGTTTGGCCTGGTGCGCGGCGATGCTTATGGATTTCAGAGCGAGTATTTCACGGTCGATGGCCGCGTCGCCTATAATCTGACGCCTCAGGCCCAGATCAGTATCGGCATAGACAATCTGTTTAATGATCAAGCCTATGTCGCCCATCCGCTACCGCAACGCACTTTTGTGCTTGATCTGAAGATCAAGGGTTAGGACCCGGTCATGACCGTCACCCCGCTCAAATCCAAGGCCCAGACCCAAGGCCTGATCGATCACCGGGCCATATGGCGTTGGCATTTTTATGCGGGCCTGTTTTGCCTGCCCTTTATCCTGATCCTGGCGATCAGCGGCTCGGCCTATTTGTTCAAGCCCCAGATCGAGGCCTGGCTGGATCGGCCCTATGACCAGCTGGCCTTTACCGGCCCGCCCGCCAGCGCCGACGCCCAGCTATCCGCGGCCCTAAAGGCAGTTCCGGGCGCAAGGCTTAAAACCTTGGAGGTGCGCCAAAACCTGCAAGACGCCGTGCGCGTCACGGTCAAGGCCGGGGGTGAGGATCAGCTGGTTTATGTCCACCCACAAAGCCTGGCCATCCTCAAGATCGTGCCGACCAAGGACCGGTTCATGGCCGTGATCAGGGCCATTCACGGCGAACTCTTGATCGGCGATCGCGGCAAGCTTCTGGTCGAGCTGGCTGCCTCCTGGGCCATTGTCATGATCTTGACCGGGCTTTATCTGTGGTGGCCTCGCGGGGCCAAGGGGCTGGCGGGCACGGTCTATCCCAGGCTCGGCGCGGGCAGGACCCTATTTTGGCGCGACCTGCATGCGGTGACCGGGGTCTGGGTCTCAGGGTTTGCGCTTGTGCTGCTCTTGACCGGCCTGCCCTGGACGACGGTCTGGGGCGAAGGGTTCAAGGCCGCTCGGCGTTTGACCCATACCGATATTGTGCGTCAGGACTGGACCACTAGCCGCGCGGCCGAGACCGCCGATATCATGGCCGGCATGGATATGGGCGGGGGCGCGCACACCGCCATGGCTCCGGACGCCACAGCCAAGCCATCCCTTGCCGCCATGACGGCCGCCGTCCGGCGCCTGAATCTGGCCCCGCCGGTCCTAATCGCCCTGCCCTCGGCCAAGAGCCCCGGCTGGAACGCAAGGTCCGATGCCCAAAACCGGCCGCTAAGGGTGACAATGACCCTTGATCCCGCCACCGGCCAGATCTTGACACGGCAGGGCTTTGCCGCCCGCCACCCGATCGACCAGGTCATTGGCTATGGCACCGCCCTGCATGAGGGCCAATTATTCGGCCTAGCCAACCAGGTCCTAGGTGTCCTGACTGCGCTTGGCCTTTGCACACTGGTGGTTAGCGCAACGGTCATGTGGTGGCAAAGACGCCCGAGCGGCCAGTTGGGGGCACCGCTTCCGCTGGGCCAAGGTGTGCCGTCCAGGGAGCTTGGCGTCTTGATCCTGGGTCTTGGCCTGTTCTTGCCGGTGCTTGGCCTGTCCATCCTGGCCGTCGCGGCCATAGAGTCGCTGATCCTGCGCCGGATAGGGCCCGCAAGGCGGTTTTTGGGGCTGGCGGGTTAGGGCACACCTGGCCATAGCCGCCTCGGCGCGACATTGTGCCAAGCCATGTTCAGCGCACTGGACAAGGTGGCCGTATCGCAATTGGCCAGCCTAAGCTTGGTCCAGCCCTTCAGACCCCAGGCCCCGGCCACGGGCGCAAACACAGCCGGCTCAGCGCTGATCAACAGGTCCTGCTGTTCGGGCAGGAGCTCAACAACGGCATGATCGGGCGCAGGCAAGGTGGCAAACACCTTGCCTGCTACCCGAAAATCCGCCTTACCAAAATGCGCCTGCTCGGCCGCGCTTGGCAGCGCCAGAGCCAGGCGGCGGACATCGTCATGGGTGAGGCTCAAGGGGTCAGACATTTTCTGATCTACCGTCTGGTGCTGCCAAAAACCGTAAAAATTACAAACCGTCCATCCCGCGCGGTCAAGCCCAAGGCTCGTCTGGCCCCGCCTAGAGGCTAGGCGTCTGACAAATGCCCCCGATAGGTACTGCGCAGGACCTTCTTGTCGATCTTGCCGGTAGCGGTCAGGGGCACGGCGGCAAAGATCACGTCATCGGGCAGCCACCACTTGACCACTCGCTCGGTCAGATAGGCCAGCACCGCCTCGCGGCTAAGGCTAGAGCCTTCATGCAGTTCGAGGACCAAGAGGGGCCGCTCCTCCCATTTGGGGTGCGCCACCCCGATCACGGCGGCAATCTTGACGCCCGGATGGCCAGCGGCGACATTTTCCAGATCGATCGAGCTGATCCATTCGCCGCCCGACTTGATCACATCCTTTTTGCGGTCGGTAATGCGCATAAAGCCAAACGCATCGAGGGTGGCAATATCGCCGGTGTCAAACCAGCCGTCTGCATCCACCACATCGGCCTCTTGGCGAAAATAGCGCTGCAAGGTCCAGGGCCCGCGCACCATCAAGGCACCAGAGGTCTGGCCATCCATGGGCGCGTCCTGGCCATCCTCATCGACCACCTTCATCTCAATGCCAAATTGCAGCCGCCCCTGCCGGGTCCAGATCGCCTGGCGCATGGCCTCATCGCCCAGCGCCGCCAGTTCCGGCGTCGGGGTCGCCACCACGCCCAG
>CANGEH010000136.1 GCA_947452665.1 Caulobacteraceae bacterium | reverse complement strand
CCAGGCCGCTATGGTGCCCAGCACGGTGACGGCGGTGGCCGTTAGCCCGCCGAGCAGGGCCGTATTGGCCGCATACCGCATTATGGTGCTTAGAGGCAGGGCGGCGCTGACCGGACGGGTAAGGGCCAGCCACACGACAGATAAGAGGGGCAAGATCGCCAGCGCCGCCGCCAACCAGGCCCCGACCCTTAAGGCCGATAGTCCCTGATGATGGCGGCCGCGGAGACGGGCGGGCAGGGCGAAATCTGTCACCTAGCGCCAGCCCGCCTGATCATAGACGCCCTGGGCCTGGGCTTGTCTTTGGCCGTAAATGCTGACCGCCATGGGGTCGGATTTGAATTTGGAATAGGCGGCCACATCGGGCGGGGAGGGCAGGCCTTCTACCGCTGGATATTCATGATTGGCCCCGGCTAATATGGCCTGGGCCTCATCACTGGCCAGAAACTCCAAAAACTTGATCGCCGCGGCCTTATTTGGCGCATGGGCCGCAAGCCCGCCGCCAGAAATATTCACATGCGTGCCGACCCCGTCCTGTTCTGGAAAGGACAGGCCCACGCGTGCTGCAGCGGCCTTATCGGCGGCATCGGGCGAGGCGGCGAGGCGCAGATAATAATAGGTGTTGGTCAGGGCGACCTGACAGGCCCCGGCCTCAACTGCCCGGATCTGGTCAATATCACCACCCTGCGGCGCACGGGCCATATTGGCGACCACGCCCTTGGCCCAGTTCAAGGCCTTAGCCTCGCCCCAATGCTCGATCAGGGCCGCCATGAGGGACAGGTTATAGACATTGTCCGATGAGCGCACGCATACCTTGCCCTTAAAGCGCGGCCCGGCGATCTGGTCATAATGGGCCACTTCTTCTGGCTTAACGGCGGCCTTGTCATAGGCAATCACCCGCGCCCGGCGCGAAAAGCCCCACCACTGGCCCTTGGGATCACGTAAGGCGACGGGGATGCGGGCGGCGAGTGTGGGTGTGGTCAGGGGCTGAAACAGGCCTGCCGCTTCTGCCCGCCAAAGCGCCCCGGCATCGGCCATTAGGATTACATCGGCAGGCGAGGCCTCGCCCTCGGCCTTGGTGCGCTCGATCAATTGGTCGGGCTGCATTTCCAGTCGATTGACCTTGATCCCGGTGGCCTTGGTAAAGGCGGCATAGAGCTGCAGGTCGGCGTCATAATGGCGGGCGGTATAAAGATTGATCTCGCCAGCGCTTGGCGCGGCATTGGGCCCCGCCTGCTTGGCAGGGCTGCAAGCTGCCAATGCCGTTACAGAAAGGGCGATGGTCAAAACACAAGACAGGCGCGACATGGAACCAAACCTCACCAACCGGACGCAAAGACTATGCCGGGGAGATGGTCACTGCCATAGTTGCGAATGCTTCGCAATAATAAAAACGGGCGGGTTGGATATGTCGCGGCGGTCTAGCGCAAAAATCCGGCCTCAGCGAAATCGACCATGCGCGCGATCAGGCGCTCAATCTCGTATTCCCGGGTCAGGCCCTCGGACAGGGTGCTGAGGCGGTCAAGCTCGGCAAAGCGGTTATTGTGCACCAGGCCCAGGCTGAAATGCAGCCGCCAATAAACCTCTTCCGGCGCAAGATTCGGGCAGGCGGCCAAGAGCGCATCGGAAAAGCGCCGCAGATGCGACACGTCAGAGCGCAAGACATCACGCATCTGGTGGGTGCCTTCGCTGCGGGCGCGGATCAGGAACTGGACCGAGACTAGGCGTTCGCCCTTGGGGTCCATCCACAAGACCGGAGGCGCAATCAGGGCATGAAGTATGGCCCGCACGGGCGGCTTGCCCGCATGGGCGCTATTGGCCTCGTGCAGCATCTTGGCGCGCAGGCGGTTTAGCTCTGTTGTGCGGCGATTAAAGATATCAAACAGCAGCGCGTCTTTAGAGCCGAAGTGATAATTGATCGAGGCCAGATTGACTCCAGCCTCGGCGGTAATGTCACGCACCGAAACACCTTGAAAGCCGTGCAGGGCAAACAAGCGCTCGGCCGCCACAAACACCAGATTGCGCGTGGCGACCGCTTCTGCCTCGTTCAGGGGCAAGGGCTCGGCCGTGTCCTGGCCGTCTATATCCTCGGGCATAAACCCTTGGCTCATCCCCGAACCAGTTCCTTCATGGCCTTGTCCAGCCCTTCAATCGTCAAGGGGAACATCCGGTCACTGACCAATTGCTTCATCACCCCAACCGAAGGCGTATAGTCCCAGTGCCGCTCTGCGGTGGGGTTGAGCCAGACCGTACTCGGATAGATTTGCGTGACCCGGTCAAGCCAGACCGCGCCGGCCTCTTCATTCCAGTGCTCTACCGAGCCGCCGGGATAGGTGATTTCATAAGGGCTCATGGTCGCGTCCCCGACGAATATGACCTTATAGTCGTGGCCATATTTGTGCAGCACGTCCCAGGTATTGAGCTTTTCGGTGTGGCGACGGTGATTGTCCTTCCAGACCGACTCATAGAGGCAGTTGTGGAAATAGAAGAATTCTAGGTTCTTAAACTCGGTGCGGGCGGCGCTAAACAACTCTTCACACAGCTTGATATGGCTGTCCATCGAGCCGCCAATATCGAAAAACACCAAGAGCTTGATGGTGTTGCGCCGCTCTGGACGCATGATCAGGTCCAGATAACCCTTGTTCGAGGTTTCCTTGATCGTGCCGTCGAGATCAAGTTCATCCGGCGCGCCTTGGCGAGCAAATTTGCGCAGGCGGCGTAGGGCGACCTTGATATTGCGGGTGCCGAGCTCGACCGTGTCATCGAGGTTTTTGTATTCGCGCTTGTCCCAGACCTTGACGGCGCGGCCATGGCGGCCCTTGTCTTGGCCGATCCGCACGCCTTCGGGGTTATAGCCATTGGCACCAAAGGGCGAGGTGCCGCCGGTACCGATCCATTTATTGCCGCCCTCATGGCGCTCTTTTTGTTCCTTGAGCCGCTCTTGCAGCGTCTCCATCAGTTTTTCAAAACCGCCGAGCGCTTCAATCTCGGCCTTTTCCTCGTCGGTGAGGAATTTTTCGGTCAATAGTTTGAGCCATTCGGCCGGGATTTCAGCCATGCCGTCGTCATCGACCTTTTCCAGGCCCTTAAAGACACTGCCGAAAATGCGGTCAAACTTGTCGAGATTCTTCTCGTCCTTGATCAGGGCGGCGCGAGACAGGAAATAGAAATCCTCGACCGTGCGGTCGATGACCTCCTTGTCCATGGCCTCCATGAGCATCAGATACTCTTTGAGGGACACCGGAACACGAGCCTGACGCAGCTCGGAAAAAAATCGCATAAACATGGGCGGGCTCTGGGCAGATTTTTGAACGGGGACCGGACGGTTTCGAACGCTTGTTTGGACCACAGAATGAGGCCGCAGGCCGCAAGTGTCCAGTACCCCTATGCGGTTTGGTTCGAGACCTGTTTCAGCTTGCGCCAGACCGTCATGCGCGAAACACCCAGCGTATTGGCAATTTCGCTGGCGGCCATGCCGCGGGCCTTGAGACTAAGGATTTCGTCGGCATCAGTGCGGGTGCGAGGACTTGAACCGCCACTGTTCAAACGCCGCTGGGACGGGGCCTCTAGGCTGCTAATGGCTTTCAGGGCCTTGATCAGGGTTTCACCGATTTCGCCCTGATTGGACAGGCCGTCCTCGACAATCTTCAAGGTCACTTGGCGATCTTGCAAGTTTTGGATCATGGCCAGGATTGCGGTTGCGGAGCTGGCCAGCTGATCGGCGCGCATCACCAGGACCTCATCGCCTTGTCCGGCAAATTCCAGAACCGACTGCAGCACTGGCCCGTATCCGACCCGCCTGCGGCCCCCGGTTTCGATCCGCACAACATTGCAGCCCGCGGCCTCGAGCGCGCCAAGATCGGCCTTGCCCGCCGACGACAGCTCAGGCTGGCCGTTAATCAGGGCTGTATCAAAAACATAACCAATGCGCAGCATATCGTCCCGCCCCTGTTGTGGTTACAACCAAGGAAACCCGGGCAATCACTATTTAAAGACAGGTTGAAACCTGAATCAAACAGCATCCCGCAAACGAACACTATTTAAAGTGTTACAAATTGCAACCTAACAATGCTAAAAATAGGACAAATCTAAGCGTTATGCACGTGTTCAGGCGGGGCGGCTGAGGATGAATTCGTGGTCTCGGGTCTTGCCGACGGGGAATTCGTATTCTCCGACCTTTGCAAAGCCATGGCGGCCATAAAGGCGCTGTGCCCCATGGTTCTCGCTCCAGACCCCGATCCAGAGCCGCCGACCGGGGCGCGTTAGGTGGTCAAGGCATGTCTTGAGCAACTGACCGCCTATGCCCTGATTATGCGCTTTTTCCAGCAGATACAGCCGCTTAAGCTCGCCGCATCCTGGCGTGACCTCGGCATGGGGAAGATCGCAGGGGCCGGTCAGGGCATAGCCCACCAGTTCTCCGTCCAATTCTGCAACCCATACGCCATAGGCCGAATTGGCGATCCAACCGGCATAGGCCTCGTCCGTATGCGCCGAATAGAGGTAATCGTTCAGGTCCTGCGGCGGATAAAGATGGCCAAAGGTTTCGGTAAAGCTGATACGCCCAACCGCGGTCAGGCTAGGCGCATCTTGGGCCGCAGCCCGGCGGATCAGGGCCATGGTCTAGGCCCTAAGATTAGCGGGGGCCTTGTCCAGACCCAGGGCCAGGAGGGCGGTTGCGACAATCGCGTCGGCATCGAGACCCGCCTGAGCATACATGATGTCGGGCTTGTCTTGATCCTGGAAGATATCAGGCAGGGTCAGGGTGCGCACCTTTAGGCCCCGGTCAAGGGCGCCGCGCGCGGCCAGCATTTGCAGCACAAAACCGCCAAAACCGCCAATCGCGCCTTCCTCGATCGTGATCAGGCATTCATGCTCACGCGCCAGGCGCAGGATCATGTCCTCATCCAGCGGCTTGGCGAAGCGGGCATCGGCAACCGTGGTCGGCAGGCCATGGGCGGCCAGGATATCGGCGGCATAGAGGGCTTCTTGCAGCCGGGTGCCGAGCGACAGGATCGCCACCGAAGTGCCTTCGCGCAGGATACGGCCGCGCCCGATCTCCAAGGGCTCGGCAAAATCGGGCACGCCAATGCCGGTGCCGTCGCCGCGCGGATAGCGAAACGCGCTGGGGCCGTCATCAATGGCGGCGCTGGTGGCGACCATCTTGGCCAATTCATCCTCATCGGCCGCCGCCATGACGACAAAGCCGGGCAGGGCGCCGAGGAAGCCGACATCAAATGAACCGGCATGGGTGGGGCCATCGGCTCCAACAAGCCCGGCCCGGTCGATCGCAAACCGCACCGGCAGACCCTGAATGGCGACATCATGCACGACCTGGTCATAGCCGCGTTGCAGGAAGGTCGAATAAATGGCAGCAAACGGCTTCATGCCGTCGGCGGCGAGGCCGGCGGCAAAGGTCACGGCGTGCTGCTCGGCAATGCCGACATCAAAGGTGCGCGTGGGAAACCGCTTGGCAAACAGGTCAAGGCCGGTGCCGGACGGCATGGCGGCGCTAATGGCGACAACGCGCTCATCACGCTCGGCCTGCTTGATCAGTTCTGTGGCAAAGACTTTGGTATAGCTGGGATTGACGGCAGGGGTCTTGGCCTGTTGGCCGGTGACCACGTCAAACCGCACCACGCCGTGATACTTGTCGGCGGCGTTTTCGGCCGGGGCATAGCCCTTGCCCTTTTGCGTCACCACATGCACCAGCACTGGCCGGTCTTTGAATTCTTTGGCATTTTTCAGGACTTGGACAAGATTATCCATGTCATGACCATCGATTGGGCCAATATAGTAAAAGCCCAGTTCTTCAAAAAACGTCCCGCCCGTGACCATGCCGCGGGCAAATTCTTCGGCCTTGCGGGCGGCTTCTTGCAAGGGCTTGGGCAGGGCCCCGGCCATGGTCTTGCCCAGCTTGCGCAAGGATTGGTAGCCGCCGCCGGAGACCAGCCGGGCCATATAGGCGCTCATGCCGCCGACCGGCGGGGCGATCGACATGTCATTATCGTTGAGAATGACAATCAGCTGTTTGGTAGTCTCGGAGGCATTATTCATTGCCTCATAGGCCATGCCCGCACTCATCGAGCCGTCGCCAATCACGGCAATGACCTTATTGTCCTCGCCGCGCTGGTCGCGTGCGGCACAAAAGCCAAGCGCTGCTGAAATAGAGGTCGCAGCATG
>CANGEH010000135.1 GCA_947452665.1 Caulobacteraceae bacterium | reverse complement strand
ACACATGAGCGACCTGGGGTTTAACAAGATCGCTGGCGCCGTTTTGGCGACCGGCCTGGCCATTGTCGGCCTTCGTGAATTGACCAGCATTGTCTATGAGACCAAGCCGGTTGAAAAGGCGGGCTATGAGATTGCCGTGGCGGAAGAGACCGGCGCGGGCGGCGAGGCCAAGGTCGAGGCCCCAATCGATTGGGGCACGGTCCTGCCGACGGCCGATATTGCAGCGGGTGAAGCCGTGGCCAAGAAATGCGTCTCCTGCCACAGCTTTGCGCAAGGCGGCCCAACCATAGTCGGCCCCGACCTGTATGGTGTTCTGGGCCGCAAGCCCGGTAGCAATGCGGGCATGGCCTATTCGGCCGGTATGGTTGAGTTTGGCGGCAAGAATCCGGTCTGGGATTATGAGCACGTCAATGCCTTCCTGACCGCGCCGCAAAAATATATTGCGGGCACCAAGATGAGCTTTGTCGGTCTGAAAAAGACTGAAGACCGCATCAATATGATCGCCTATCTGCACAGCCTCGGTTCACCCCTGCCGATCCCCGCACCAAAGCCAGCAGAAGCTGCGCCACCGGCTGCTGAACCAGCGGCGGCCACTAAGCCAGCGGCTTGATCGATTAATCACCCTGCCCAAGCGGGGTGCGATAACGCCTATAGGCCGTAGGCAGGCCACTGCCTGCGGCCTCTATGCGTAAAATAGCCGCCTCGAGCGGCTCGCTAGCCACCATCATATGATGGGCATTGGCATGGATCAGGGTCCCCGAATCGCGCATCAGACCGACATGACCGCGCCAGAACACCAGATCGCCGCGCACCAGATCGGCTGGGGTCACGGCTTGGTCAAAGGCATCCTGTTGCATGTCTGTATCGCGCGGGCAGGCGCGACCGCAGGCGTAAAAAGCCTGCTGCACCAGACCTGAACAATCCAGACCCAGGCTTTCGCGGCCGCCCCATTGATAGGGCGCGCCCAAAAACTGTTCAGCCACGGCAACGGGGTCGGCGGCAAATTGTCCGATCTTAGATAGGTGGTGATCGATAAACCAGCCAGACCGCGCGCCCTTCACAAACCGGCCCTCGCGCGCCTCGATCGTGACCAGACCGTTGAGGCTATAGAGCCCAACAATCGCCGACTTGATACTGGGTTCGCTAAAGGCATAGGTCCGCAAGGCCGATACGCGATGGGTTGGGGCAAGTACAGGCGCGGACAGGGCGTCCATAAGCACATATCCGACATAGCCATCGCGCCGCGCCTGGCCCCAGCCAAAACCGTCGGCCTCGGCAATCAGGTCAAAGGGCTCGCCAAAAATCAGCTGGTCGGCCTGTTCGGCGTCGCCTTCGGGGGCTATGCGCAAGGCGGCGACCGGGGCCGAGACCTGCATGGCCAAGGGCGCGCGATAGGCATCGGCGTCCAACCTGCCCTCCAGCGCCAAACTGGCAATACCGCCCTTGCGCGCGGTTAGGCGCGGATCACTCATGCATAACGCCCCTTGATCATGGCAAACAGGGCCAGTATGGCTTGGGCCTCGGCGCCCAGCGGATGACCCGGCTGTTTGCGCGGGTTCCAGGCATAGATGTCCAGATGCACCCAGGCTCCCTTGGGCGCAAAGCGTTGCAGGAACAGGGCCGCCGTCATGGCCCCGGCCTGGGCCCAGCCATCGGGATCATTCTTTAGATCGGCAATATCGCTGTCTAGGGACGGCTCGTATCCGGCCCAGAGCGGCAGCCGCCAAAGCGCATCACCCGTGGTTTCGCTGGCCTCAGCCAAATCGCGGGCAAGGGCCTCATCGGGCGTGAAAAACGGAATCACTTGCGGGCCCAGGGCGACCCTAGCCGCCCCGGTCAGGGTCGCCAGATCAATGGTTAGGGCAGGCTCAAGCTCACAGGCCCGGCTCAAGGCATCGGCCAAGATCAGCCGCCCCTCAGCATCGGTATTGCCGACCTCAATCGTCAGGCCCTTGCGCGATGCCAGCACATCGCCGGGGCGCATGGCATCGCCAGAAATCGCATTTTCCACCACCGGGGTCAGGATCACTAACCGTACCGGCAAGCCTGAACCCATAATCATCTGACCCAGGGCCAGAGCATGGGCCGCCCCGCCCATATCCTTTTTCATCAGCCGCATGCCAGCAGAAGGCTTCATATCCAGCCCACCTGTATCAAACACCACCCCCTTGCCGACCAGGCAGATCAGCGGATGTTCTGGCCTGCCCCAGGCGATCTCAATCATGCGCGAGGCGCGGCTTTCATGAGACGCCCGGCCCACGGCATGAACAGCCGGATAGTTTTGCGCCAGCAAGGCATCGCCGGTGATCACCGAAATCTCGGCTCCAAACTGTTGGGCGAGCGTGCGCGCAGCGGCCTCCACCTCGGCGGGACCCATATCATTGGCCGGGGTATTGACCATGTCCTTGGCCAGCGCACACGCCCTTACCAATTGCAAAATCGCTTCCAGATCGACGCCTGCACCGGCGACCAACTGGGCCATTGCCTTGGCCCCCGAGGCGCTGGCCTTATAGCGATCAAAGCCATAACTGCCCAAGGCCCAGGCCAGGGCCACAGTAGCCGCATCAAGGTCTGGCTTGGCTTGCACTAGACTATATTGGCCCGGCGGCAGCTTGCTCGGCAGGGCGCGAAGACAGCGGGCGGCGGCTGCATCAGATGCGGGCATGCCTAGGCCAAACACGACCCTTTCAATCTGGCCCTCAGCACTGGGTACCAAAAGCACATCGCCAGACCTGGCCTTAAAGCCGCAAGCCTGCGCAAAAACCGCCAAGGGGCCCGAATGATCGCTCAAAAACTGCGGCCAATCGGCCTGGCTGACCGCGTGTATCGCAATCACAGGACCCGTGGCCGCGGCAGACAAGAGCTCAGACATGGACATGACCTTAAAAACCAAACCGCAAATCAGGGCGCCAAGTCTAGCCCCCAATGCCCAAACGCGCACCCCCATACAAACACAGATTGGCTTGGCCCTGACGTGAGCGAGCCAAGCTCATGCGGGGTCAAACGTTCAATGACACCTGATCGATCAGGGCCTGTAAGATTTGCATGGCGAGGGTATCTGTCGGCAACGGCTGGCCCTGCCAGTGACTGGCGACCCAAAGGCCATTGAGGCTATTGGTCACGAAGATGGCCTTTGCCCTATCGAGGGCTTCAGGACCGATCTTGACGACCTGCAAGGCCTGGCCAAGCGCGCCCGCCGCCGCCAGCACGCGCGCGCGCGCCAAGCCCGGCAGGACCCCGCAAGCAAGGTCAGGGGTGAAAACTACGCCGCCCTCGATCCAGAACAGATTGGCGGCGGCGGCGCAGGCCAGATGACCGTCTGTATTGCACAACACCGCCTCGTCCGCGTCCACGGCTAGGGCCTCCCGCCGGGCCATGACATTGTCCAGATAGGCTAGGGTCTTATGATGGGCGGTCGGTGAGCTGGCATTGCGCCGTACCCTAGCTAGGGCAAGCCGCGCGGGGGCCGTCGGCAAGGCGCTAGGTGCGGCCGTGGCAAACAGGCTTGGCGATGGGTCTTGCGGCCGCACAAGGCCCCGGCCACCACTGCCCGCCGTATAGGTCAGGCGCACGGCGGCGCGGCCCCGCTCAAGCCCCGCATCGGCAATGGCAGCCTGCATCAGGCTTAAGGCCAGTTCTGAATCGGGCAAGGGCAGGCCAAGCACCGCGCAGCCTCTGGCCATGCGCGCCAAATGCTCAAGCGGGTCTTGCAAAACCCCATCCAGCGCCAGCAAGGTTTCAAACAAGCCATCGCCCAGCAATAGGCCGCGATCGCTTAGGGGCACACCCGCGCTCATGCCAAGACCCCGCTTAGGGCCAGGGCAATGGCCGCGATCTTGGTCTGGGTCTCGCGCCGCTCTGACACCGGATCGCTATCGGCGACAATGCCGGCTCCGGCATGGGTCTGGAAGGTCCAGCCGTCTTGGCCTCGGACAAACGCCGTGGTGCGGATAAGCACGCTGGAATCCAGTCCGCCATCATAGCCCGCCCAAAACAGGCTACCGCAATAGGGGCCGCGCGGCGGCTCAAGACCCGCAATCACCTGCATGGCCTGAACCTTGGGCGCGCCTGTGATCGAGCCGGGTGGATAGGTGGCGCGCAGGACCGCGCCGACACCAAGATCGGGCAAGGCCTCGCCGACCACGGTCGAGACCAGATGATGCAGATTGGCAAAGGTCTGAACCGCAAACAGGTGCGGCACCGCGACACTGCCCGGACGGCAAACCCTAGCCAGATCATTGCGCATCAGATCAACAATCATTAGGTTTTCGGCCCGGTCCTTAGGGCTCCGGGTCAGGATCTCGACCTGGCCCTGATCCTCAACCTCATCCCCGCCCCGGCCAATCGTGCCCTTGATCGGCTGCGCCTCTATGCGCCTTGGATTGCCCGGCTGGATTTGAAGAAAGCGTTCTGGGGAATTGGAGACAAGCGCCAGTTCACCAAAGCCCATGTATCCGGCAAAGGGCGCCGGGCTTTGGACATTCAAGCGTTGCAACAGGTCAAGCGGATGCGCGCCATTGGCCAGACGCCCTTGCCAGCCGCGCGCAATATTGGCCTGAAAAATCTCGCCTGCCGCAATCTTGGCAATCACCTTGGCCACTGCGGCCTCATAGGCATCCGCGCTCATAATCGGAACAAGCGGCGCAGCCAGCACCGCCTCAAAGCTTGGCCTCGGCGGCAGGTCCAGCCAAGCCGCGGCCTTGGCCGCAAGAGCCCTAGACTGCGCACCCACACCAATGGCCCAGACCACCTGATCATGATGATCAAAAGCCAACAGAGCGTCATAACGCCCGCAAATCAAATCTGGCCAAGGCTCGGCTCGGGGCAAGACCACCGGCTCAGCCCGTGCGCCCAATTCATAGCTGGCCAGGCCCACAAGCCCGCCTTGAAACGGCGGTAAGGCAGGGTCGAGGGCAGGTTGCGGCGCATCGATTGGACCAAGACAAGCATCCAGCGCGGCAAAGGCGTCGCGTGGATCGCCCGGCGCAATCTGCAAGATCTCGGAAGGCTCTGCGGCAATATAGGACCAGCGGCCACGCTGGCCCACCCCATCGGACAAGAGCCCAACCACCAGATCACGCCCGGTCAGGCCCGCAAGGACCTGAACCGGATCGCGCCAGCCGCACTTTTCAAGGGTTTTTTGCCGCATGGCCCCGGCTTAACCCGACCCTGCGCCCAAGGCTAGATCACACAGTCTGTCTTTGGCCACCCTTGACGAACAAAAGCGCGACAAACCCAACCATCATCATGCCGCCAATCGACATCAGGCCCGCCTGCTGCGAGTGAAACAGGCTGGTAAACAGTTGCACCATCATTGAACCCATCCAGACCGTTGCCGTGCCCGACAAGGCATAGAGGCCAAAAAACGCGCCGGTCTGATTGGCCGGAATAAGGCGCGTCAACAGTGTGCGGCTAGAGGCATAGGAGCCAGTGACAAACACAGCCACGCCAAAGCCTAAGAACAGATAAAGCACTTCTGGCAAGGTGGTGAAAAACGGCCCGTTCCAGACCTTGGCATGGGCGGCCGGATCAAATGGCCACAGATAAAACAATCGGTCTGGCCGCATACCCAATTGGCCGATCAGGCACAATATGGTGCCAAGAATCTCGATCTGGACCGCGCGCTTGGGACCAAACCGGCCATCAAGCCAGCCGCCAAAAAAGCCGCCATAGACGGCAAACATGCTCAAGGTCACGCCATAGATCAGCATGTCCAGCACGCCCCAATGCATGGCTCCGGCCGCATAGACGCCGCTGAACAATAAAAGCGCTGTCATGGCATCGACATAGATCATCCGCGCACCCAGAAACATGGCCGCATCCTTATGGCCACGCAGGGTGCCAAGCATGCCCCTTAGGGTGCGGGCACCGCCCTTAAGCGCCTCCATAAGGCTGCTTCCGGTCTTGGGCTCATCGGGGGTGAACAAGAAGAGCGGAATGGTCCAGAAGGCAAAGATCAAGGCGGCCATGGGCGCGACGATCCGGTCGGTCTCGTGCTTGAGCGGATCAAGTCCAAACAAGGGATGGGCCGGGATAAGTGGCCAATCGACCTTGCCCGGCAAGGCAAAGGCCCAGAGCACGAAAACCAAGGTCAGAACCGACAAGCCATTGCCGCAGGACAGGGCAAGGCCCGAGGCCCGGTGCGCGTCCTTTAGGCCCGCCGCGCGAACCAGCAGCGAATTATGCAACATTTCTATATAGTT
>CANGEH010000134.1 GCA_947452665.1 Caulobacteraceae bacterium | reverse complement strand
GGCAGGGCGGGCGTACCAATCACCGAGACCTTGGGCGGTTTGGCGACATTGTGGTCATAAAGAATCTTGCCCGCAGCCGTGCGGATGCGCTCAATGCCATAGCCGGTTACGGCAAAGCCGCCATTGGCAAAGGGGGAATAGGCCTGGGCCATTTCCAAGGGGCTGACCTCGACCGCGCCCAGGGCCATGGAGGGGTCGGTCTGGATGCGCGAAGTAATGCCAAGTCTGCGGGCGGCGGCGGCGACCTTATTGGTGCCCACCTCATTGGCCAGACGTGCCGCGACCGTATTGACCGACTGGGCGAGCGCGGTCTCTAGGGTAATGGTGCCGAGATATTTACCCGTATAGTTTTTCGGCTCCCAATTGCCAATGGTCAGGGGCTCGTCGACTACGGTATCGTCTGGGGTTTTTCCGGCCTCCATGGCTGCCAAATAAACAAAGGGCTTAAAGGCAGAGCCGGCCTGCCTGCGGGCATCGGAGGCGCGGTTATATTGGCTTTCGGCATAGTCCGCGCCGCCGACAAAGGCGCGCACCCGGCCCTCGCCATCCATGGCCACCAGGGCGGCCTGTTGCACGCCGCGGCTTGCACCATCACGGGCCGTGATCTGGCGCACAGCCCGCTCGGCCCCGGTCTGGACCGGAAGATCGAGTGTGGTCTCGACCACCAGGTCTTCGGTTGGCTGACCGACAAGGGCGCGCACCTCTTGGTCAATCCAATCGATGAAATACTGCGCCCTTTGGCTGGCCAGGGTTGGGGAGACCCGCACCGGGGTGGCAAAGGCCAGGCTGCGCTGCTCATCGGTAATGGCGCGGTTTTCCACCATCTCATCCAGCACCACGGTGGCGCGGCGCTCGGCGCGGGCCTTGTCCGATAGGGGGCTATAGCGCGACGGGCCCTTCATCAGCCCGGCCAATAGTGCGGCCTCACCGACCGAAAGGCGCGTGGCGGGCTTGTTGAAATAGCGCTGGGAGGCAGCCTCAATGCCATAGGCCCCGGCCCCAAAATAGACGCGGTTCAGATAGAGGGCGAGGATTTCCTTCTTGCTGAACTTGGCCTCCAGCCAGACCGCCAAGATCAGTTCCTGCACCTTGCGGCGCACGGTTTGGTCGGGTGTCAAGAAGAGGTTGCGGGCCAATTGCTGGGTAATGGTCGAGGCCCCGCCGACAATGCGTCCGGCCTTCGCATTATTGATCGCGGTGCGGACAATCCCGATCGGGTCAAAGCCGAAGTGATAATAAAATCGCCGGTCCTCGATCGCGATAAAGGCGGCAGGCACATAGGCGGGCAACTCGTTCAGATTGACCGGCGGGGCATATTGCGTGCCGCGCACAGCGACCAGGCCGCCTGAGCGGTCCAGATAGGATATGGAGGGCTGGCGCTTGACGTCAAAAATCTTGCTGGTGTCGGGCAGGTCCGTGGCGAACATGGCCAAAAAAGCGACCAGAAAGATCAGGCCCCAAACGCCAAGTACGGCCGACCAATAGACTGTGGCCTGCAGGGGGGAACGGCGCGGTCTTGAACCCCGGGGCCGAGGCGCACCCTGCGCGCCCCTTGGTTCTGATCCGTCAGACTGCCCGTTCGTCATTTATGTTCCAACCTATGAGGCCCTAGCCCAGACACGTGCTTAACCAGTTTGGACATAATCCTCTACAAGATTGACGAAACAAGGTCCAAATCCTCTGATCAAGACAAAGACGGTTGCGCAATTGGCACAGGTCGAGGACGCTCAGCCACCGGAGTATAGCCAATGGATTGCGCCCTTATGACCAAATCACGCCTTGCACCACAGGCGCGCGTCCTGATCGGGCTTTGCCTCATTGCCGGTCTAGCGGCCTGTGCCACCCAGGCCGGGCTAGAGGGCCAGGCCTGGGTGCCCGGGCCGGCAGGGGCTGCGACAGCCGCACCCAGGCTTGAGGATCTGAAGTCCGATCTGGCCGTGTGCCAAAAGACCGCGCAATCGTCTCAGGGCCAGCAGGTGGATTCCTATTCTGACCCCCGCTATGGCGCGGTCAATGCCATGACGGCGGCGCTCGCCCGCAATGAAATGGGCAATGATGCGCGCCATAATGGCCAGCGGGCACGGATGGCACTTTGCATGTTGGGACGCGGCTGGGTTCAATCAAAATAGCGTCATAGGGACCGAATCGATAAGCCCTAGATTTGATTATATTTTTAACTATCTTTGCGGGATTTTTAAGGAAATTCCCGTGATCCAAAACACTCAGGGCGCGGCAATTTTTAGCCTGCCGTTAACTATCATTGCCAAGGTCTTAATGCGCGCGTGACTTACCCCCTGTATTCAACAGTTTCTTAACGAAAAACACGAGGCTGGGGCCATTCGGGCAATTGACGTTTAACCCCCTCTATGGCCCCTTATGGTGGGTTGGTCAGTAGGTCCCCACAAGATGTAGTGTCATCGTGTGTAGGCGACGGTGCTGATAGGTTCGGCGCTGGCCATAATGGCCTTTGAGGGTATGGATTGAATTATGGTCGGTAGTGAAGCGATTTTGCCGCAGAAGCGGCAGCGGGAAACTCGGTATGATTCGACCCGTCCGGGCGAGCGGCCGCAATTGCAACTGGTGCGTAAGGTCGAGGTTGATCGGTCTCGGGATGCCCTGCTGACTGATTTTGGTAAGACCACGCTTGAAGACCGTTATCTGCTGCCGGGCGAGTCCTATCAGGACATGTTTGCGCGCGTGGCCACGGCCTATGCCGATGATGCCGAGCATGCCCAGCGCATTTACGACTATATTTCCCAGCTCTGGTTCATGCCGGCAACGCCGGTCCTATCCAATGGCGGGGCCGATCGCGGCCTGCCGATCAGCTGTTTCCTCAATTCGGTGTCTGATAGCCTCGAAGGCATTGTCGGCAGCTGGAATGAGAATGTTTGGCTAGCCGCCAATGGCGGCGGTATTGGTACCTATTGGGGCGGGGTTCGCTCGATCGGCGAGCGCGTCAAGGGCCAGGGCCAGACCTCGGGCATTATCCCGTTTATCCGGGTGATGGACAGCCTAACCCTAGCCATCAGCCAAGGCTCGCTGCGCCGTGGATCGGCCGCAGTTTATCTGGATATCTATCACCCAGAGATCGAAGAATTCCTCGAAATCCGCAAGCCTTCGGGCGATTTCAATCGCAAGTCCTTGAACCTGCACCACGGCATCTCGATCACGGACGCCTTTATGGAGGCTGTGCGCGACGGCACCGATTTTGGCCTGCTGTCGCCCAAGACTGGCGAAGTGGTCAAGCTTGTCGATGCGCGCACCCTGTGGCAGAAGATTTTGGAAATCCGCCTCCAGACTGGCGAGCCCTATCTGATCTTTTCCGACACGGTCAACCGGGCCATGCCCCAGCATCAGCGCGATCTGGGCCTGTCGGTGCGCCAGTCAAACCTATGCTCGGAAATCATGCTGCATACCGGCCCCGACCATGTCGGCAAGGAGCGCACGGCGGTGTGTTGTCTGTCCTCCCTGAACGCTGAGTCGTTTATGGAATGGCGCGAGCACCCAACCTTTATCGCGGATGTTTTGCGCTTCCTCGATAATGTCTTGCAGGACTTTATCGACCGCGCACCGCCGGCCATGGAGCCTGCGCGTTATGCCGCCATGCGCGAGCGCTCGGTGGGTCTGGGCGTGATGGGCTTCCATTCCTTCTTGCAGTCCCAGAACGTGCCGTTTGAAAGCGCCCTGGCGAAGTCTTGGAATATGCGCCTGTTCAAACATGTGCGCCGCGAAGCCGACAAGGCCTCGCGCGTCCTGGCTGAAGAGCGCGGACCCTGCCCCGATGCCGGTGACAAGGGCGTGATGGAGCGGTTCTCGCACAAGCTGGCCATTGCCCCGACCGCCTCGATCTCGATCATTTGCGGCGGTACCTCGGCCGGTATTGAGCCCATTCCGGCCAATATCTATACCCACAAGACCCTGTCGGGCTCGTTTGCGGTCAAGAACCCCTATCTGGAGCGGGTACTGGACGCCAAGGGCACCAATTCAGACGAGATCTGGAGCAGCATTCTCGAAAATGAGGGCTCGGTGGCGCATCTGGACTGTCTGTCCGCCGATGAAAAAGACGTGTTCAAAACCGCCTTTGAACTGGACCAGCGCTGGATTGTCGAATTGGCCGCAGACCGCACGCCGGAAATCTGCCAGTCCCAGTCCTTGAACGTCTTCCTGCCCGGCGATGTTGATAAATGGGACCTGCACATGCTGCACTATTCGGCCTGGGAGCGGGGGGTGAAGTCGCTCTATTACTTGCGCTCCAAATCGGTACAGCGCGCCTCATTCGCGGGCTCGGAAACCTTGGAAGCGGTCGAGCGGATGGAACATCCCAAGACCGATTACGAAGAGTGTCTCGCCTGTCAATAAATTGAAATATTGATCAATATCATATAGCCCCCGAAAGCTTGCTTTCGGGGGTTTTTCGATAGTTATACTGTTTTTATTGCCGTTTTCAGACCGCATTAGGGGTTTGATCATTGCTGTGGGTCATAAGGCTGTGCTTGGGTTTGGGTCCTGTTGGGGGTCGGCTAGGCAGAGGCTAAAGATCCATGCGGTGCGTCAGCAAGCGCGGTTTTTATGGTGGCAGGGCCTTGGCCCTGGCCCTTGGCGCTGGGCTGATCTGTGTGCTGCCGGTCGAGGCGCGGCAAGTCGCCAAGCCTGGCTATCGTCTCGCCCCGATCGCGCCGGTCCATACCAATATTGTTGTGCGCTCGCTGCTCAGTACCAAATGGCACCCGCTTGGGTTCTCGCTGCCCGGCGCACCAATGTTCCAGGCCCAGATTGGTGGGCACCAAGCCGTGATTGGCGTGGTCGATGATGGCCCGCGCCTAAGGCTTGGTAGCGGGTTCTTCATGCCCGTCTCTATTGCCGCTGCCGGGGACGATGCGCATCTGGCCCAATCGGTGCAGCCCCTGCCCGGTCAAGGCTTGGCTGAATGGCGCACCGAGGAAGTCCGGCTTGGGGACCGGGGCCGAGGCGCCGGTATAAATGCCCTGCGCCTAAGTGTGCGGGCCCTAAAGCGGGTTCCGGCGGGCCTGGTACTCGGACCTGATCTTGATAGGGAGGCGGGTGAGGCTCAATCCTTTGATGTGTCCTATATTCGCGGTTGGCCCTCGGCCTTGATGCTCAAGGCCGGAGCCTATGACCTGGATATTACTCCCCATGCCGGCCTTGGCCTGTCTGATCAGGGCGGCTCGGCTGAGGCCGGGGCCATGGTGCGTTTGGGCGCGGGGCTCGACACACTTCGGGCCAGGCAGGTCGCCGAGAGTCTTGGCCTTTCGACCGTAGACGGCCAAAGCTTTGGCGATCAGGGACGTTGGTACTTATTTGCCGCCGCCAGTGGCCGGGCGGTAGGCCTTAATGTCACCCGCGATGGCTCAACCGGTAATCTACGCGGGTCGGGCTGGTCGATAGACCAGGCGGCGCGGATCATATCCGATGCCCAGGCCGGTCTTGGCTGGCGTCAGGGGCCGGTTCAGGCGTCCTTGGGCTATATCCACCGCGATATTAAGAACGCATTTGAAATCCGAGGCAGTGGGCGCGATGGCGATTCCCTGATTGCCCTGTCTTTTACGGTCCGCCCGCAGCGCTAAGGCTTGCCGCATCGCGGGTGGTTTTAAGGCCTTGTTATCCACATTTGCGCAAGATGTTGTGGGCCGTGTGAATGCAGGGTCTATATGAAGTGGAATCGTCTGCTAACTTAAAAACCTCGGCGCGGCGTGTAGCTGATTCGCCGTGTATGATTTTGGAACCGTTCATGACCGCCTTGACCACGCCTTCACGCCCCGGCCTGATCACCCGCCCAGGTCTCTTGACCCCGTCGGCGGCCTATAAGCCTTTCCGTTATCCTTGGGCCTATGATTTCTGGAAGCGCCAGCAACAGGTCCATTGGATGCCAGAAGAGGTGCCCTTGGGCGAGGACTGTAAGGACTGGGCAACCAAGCTCAATGACGGTGAGCGCAATCTGCTGACTCAGATTTTCCGATTCTTCACCCAATCGGATATCGAGGTCGCCGACAATTATATGGAGCGTTACAGCACGGTGTTTAAACCCACCGAGGTCAAGATGATGCTGTCCTCCTTTGCCAATATGGAAACCATCCATATTGCGGCCTATGCCCTGCTGCTCGAAACCATTGGCATGCCGGAAAGCGAATTTGGTGCCTTCCTCGAATATGAGGCCATGAAGGCCAAGCATGACTATATGGGCCAGTTCGGGGTTGGCTCTGACGCCGATATTGCC
>CANGEH010000133.1 GCA_947452665.1 Caulobacteraceae bacterium | reverse complement strand
GACGGAAGCCCGTGGGCCCCAAATCGGAGCGCGTCTTATAGTGTCCTCTTTTCGCGAACGCAACGACCGCAAACAGACTTCTGACAACAAGTCGGAAAGACCTGCTAGCGGACGTCGTGACAAACCCTTTTCTCCCCCCCGCCAAAAGGCACCAGATGATGGTTCTGAGTGGCTTTGGGGCTGGCATGCGGTCAGTGCGGCCCTGTCTAATCCCCTACGCGAAAAGCCCATGCGGGTCATGGCCACCGAAGAGCGCGCGCGTCAATTGACCGAGGCCTTTGGCAAGATTGAAACGCTTGGCGTTTTTGAAAACAGCACAATTGCTCAACATTTACCGCAACATGCGGTGCATCAGGGTGTGGCCCTCAAGGTCCTGCCGCTAGAGTCTATGAGCCTAGAAGACCTGGCCGAACCGGCCCATGGCGTGATCTTGATGCTCGATCAGGTCACCGATCCGCAAAATGTCGGGGCGGTGTTTCGCTCGGCGGCGGCCTTTGGCGCGCGGGGCGTCATCGTGCAAGATCGCCATGCCCCAGCCCTTGGCGGCGCGCTTGCAAAAGCGGCGGCAGGGGCCGTTGATCAGGTCCCTCACGCCCGTGTGGTCAATCTTTCTCGCGCCTTGGAGCGGCTTTCTGACCTCGGTTGGCGCGCGGTTGGCCTCGATGGCAGTGCTGAAGAGACCTTGGATCAGGCAATTGATTCGCGGCCCGTGGTCATTGTTCTGGGCTCCGAAGGTGACGGCATCCGCCGTCTGGTCGCCGAACACTGCGATAGTCTGGCCAAGATCAATATGCCCGGCGGCTTTGAAAGCCTCAATGTTTCGGCCGCCGCGGCCATTGCCCTATATGAGGTGACCCGCCCGCGGCGCTAATGGTTCCAGCAGCCAAGATCAAGGCTATGACCCGTATTGAACAAGACGCAGTCCTATTGGTCATCGATATGCAGCGCGGTTTCGACGCGCCATCTTGGCCCGCGCGGTGGAACAACCAGGTCGATATAAACGGGCTGGCCATACTCGCCGCTTGGCGGGCATCTGGTCGCCCGATTATTCATGTCCGTCATGATAGTATCGAGCCTAGCTCAACCCTTTGCCCAGACCATCCCGGCAATGCCCATCGCGCCGGGTTTGAGCCTGCAAATCATGAGGCACTGGTTACCAAGACCGTAAACTCAGCCTTTATTGGCACGGACCTTGATCATCGCCTTCGGCATATGGGTACTGAGACGCTTGTGGTGTTTGGAATTACGACCGACATGTGCGTCTCCACCACGGTGCGCATGGGGTCCAATATGGGCTATCGCATGATCCTTGTCGAAGATGCTTGCGACTGTTTCGCCCTAAGCGATCAGCACGGCACGCTCATTCCCGCGCTTGAAGTCCATCGCATCCATATAGCGACCTTGGCGGCTGAATTTGCCCGAGTGACCACAACCTCCGAGCTTGTTGCCGCCCTAGCGTCATAATGAGCGGCCAAACACCGTGTTTTTGGCCTTGCATCTGGCCATAGGCTCGCAGAGGGTGCGCGCATGTTTGACACCTTGATCGCCAATCTTGCCGCCGCCCCCTGGGCTGACACCGCCATGGCCTTAGGTCAGGTCTTGATGATTGACCTGGTTTTGGCCGGAGACAATGCCGTGGCCGTGGGGCTGGCGGCTTCCGGCCTCGCCGTAGAGCAGCGGCGCAAGGTGATTATGGCCGGGCTTGCCGCAGCCGTGGCCATGCGCATCGGCTTTGCCCTGATCACCACACAGCTTCTGGGCATTATCGGGCTTAGCCTTGCGGGCGGCTTGTTGCTGCTATGGGTCTGCTGGAAAATGTGGAGCGAGATTCGCGCTCAGGCCGCGATTGACCATAACGACGCCGAGATTGCTCTAGAACAGGCGACGGGCGTTGATATTGACGGCGCGCCGGGGACTGCGGCTGCAAGCCCGCGCCCCGCCAAGACATTTGGCCAAGCCTTTTTACAAATTCTGATCGCCGACCTGTCCATGTCGCTGGACAATGTGCTGGCCGTGGCCGGCGCCGCGCGCGAGCACCCCGCCGTCCTGGTGTTTGGCCTGATCTTGTCCATCGCCCTGATGGGCATTGCCGCCAGTTGGATTGCCAAGCTTTTGCACAAACACCGCTGGATTGGTTATGTCGGCCTCTTCATCATCCTCTATGTCGCCCTGCACATGGTCTGGGACGGCCATCGCAAGGTGGTCCATGACCTGCACCTGCAAGCGCAATATAATCAGATCATGCCCGGCGCCATGGATATGCCGCTCGATCCGCACTAGGGCGAGGCGGCGCCAAGGCGGTCTCTAGTCAACAACCGTAATGCTGGGCGCAGGCTTTTGATCATCGCCGCGGTCCAGCGCCTGCGCCACCATTGCCGCAATCTCCATAAAGGCGCTGGCGGCGGGGCTCGTGGGCTGGCTGATGACCAGGGGCTGGCCGTCGTCACAGGCCTGGCGCAGGCCAATCTCGATCGGCACCTCGCCCAAGAAGGGCACGCCCAGCGCTTCCGCAGTTTGACGCGCACCGCCGCGGCCAAAGATTTCGATCGGCGCGCCGCTGGCCGGATCGGTGAAATAGGCCATGTTCTCCACCACGCCAAAGATCGGCACATGGGTCTTTTCGAACATGGAAATACCGCGCCGCACATCAATCAGGGCCACAGCCTGGGGGGTCGAGACCACCACCGCCCCACTGACCGCCACTTTTTGCGCTAGGGTCAGTTGGATATCACCCGTGCCGGGCGGCATATCTATGACCAGCACATCCAGCGGGGCCTCCTTTGTGCCCCAAGTCACATCATTCAGCATCTGATTAAGCGCCGACGACGCCATGGGCCCGCGCCAAATCATAGGGGCGGCTTCATCGACCAAGAGCCCAATCGACATGGCCTTAATGCCAAAGGCCTGCAAGGGCACCAGCTTGCCACCCACCGAGACCGGTTCATCGGTTAGGCCCAGCATACGCGGTATGGAGGGGCCATAGACATCAGCATCGAGCAAACCAACGCTTAGCCCCAGCTGTCCAAGGGCGCAGGCCAGATTCACCGCCACAGTCGACTTGCCAACCCCGCCCTTGCCGCTGGCGACCGCGAGAATGTGCCGCACATGGTCAGGCTTTAGGGCCGATGCAGGACGCTTGGGCGCGCCCTGGGCCACAGCCTCAGGCGACAATTGCGCGCCCTTTCGCACCCGGATGGTGCCTGGGGCCTGAGCCGGTTCGGCCGCCGCCGTGAGGACCACCTGGGCCCGCTCAATACCGGGCAAGGCGGCTAGGGCCTTTTCTGCCTGGTCGCGGACCGCGCCATAGAGACCGACATCGGCCGCGGCCACCTCGAGCATAAAGCCTGCGCGCCCTCGATTAGCGACCAAGCCCTGAACCAAACCGGCATCAACCAGCCCCTGACCCGACCTTGGATCGATCAATTGGTTTAATATTGCCAAAATATTGGCACGATCTGGATCGGACATGGGTTTTGCGACTTGCACTGGGAGGTTGGGGCACTCATATCCCAAACGACGCGCGCTAAAACAAGGCTTGCGTATTCTTTGGCCCCGTTCCGCCTGATTGCGGATTATTGAGAGACCCTGCGCCTCCATGCCCTGGAACGATAATTCGAACAATGGATCAAACCCCGGACCCTGGGGCGCTCCGCCCCCATCCGGTGGACCAAGACCCGGCCCCCAGGGGCGTCCCGGTGGCCCGCGTCGCCCCTCACCCCCACCGCAAGGCGGCGGCGACCTTGAGGGCCTAGCGCGCCAGATCTCAGAGGGCCTTGGTCGCTTATTCGGCGGCGGGGGTATGAATGCCTCTGCAGGCGCAGCCATCGCCGCTGTCGCCTTTGCCGCCTGGGCCTTGTCCGGCGTTTATGTCGTGCAGCCGAATGAGCAGGCCGTGGTGACGACGTTTGGTGCCTATTCGCGCTCCGACAGCCCGGGCCTGCGCTATCACCTGCCCATCCCGATTGAGCGCGTGGAAAAGGTCAAGGTCACGGACCTAAACCGCATCGATATTGGCGGCTCGACCGGCGCAGAGGTACCGCAAGAAAGCCTGATGCTGACCGGCGATGAAAACATTGTCGATCTGGCCTTCAGCGTCCAGTGGCGCATTTCCAATGCCTCGGACTATTTGTTCAACGTCAAGGACCCTGACGATGCGGTCAAGGCCGTGGCTGAAAGCGCGATGCGCGAAGTGATCGGCAAGACCAAGTTGCAAGCCGTACTGACCAATGGCCGCGCCAAGGTTCAGATCGAGACGGTCGAACTGATGCAAAAAATGCTCGATCGCTATGGCGCAGGCATATTTGTCGATGCGGTCCAGATCCGCAACGCCAACCCGCCCAAGGCCGTGATCGATTCCTTCCGCGCCGTGGCCACAGCCGGTCAGGACGCCCAGTCCCTGGTCAATGAGGCCAATACCTATCGCAACCGCGTTATTAATGAGGCCAAGGGTGACGCCTCGCGCATTGTTCAGTCCTCGCAAGGTTATCGCGAACAGATTGTCCGCGAAGCCCAGGGTGAGGCCTCGCGCTTCAATCAAATCTATAGCGAGTATAAGCGCGCGCCGGCCGTGACCCGCCAAAGGCTCTATATCGAGACCATGGAGCGGGTCTTGGCCAATTCCAACAAGGTGGTGGTTGACGGCAAATCGACTAGCGCCCCGATCATCCTGCCGCCGGACGTCTTTAGGGCCAGAACCAGTGCGCCGCGCGCTGCTGCGGCCCCGATTGCACCCGCCGCCCAATCCTCCAATGCGCCGCAATTGCCCGTCGCCCCTGCAGGAGCTTCGCAATGAACTCGTCCCGCCTGATGGCCAATGGCCTGATCCTGTTCCTAGCGGTCATTCTTGCGACCAATACCCTGTTCGTGGTTGACCAACGCCAGCAAGCCATTGTTGTGCGCTTTGGTGAGCCGGTGCGGGTGATCAATGCGGTCCCCGGCGAAAATCATGCCGGTCTGCAGATCAAGGCACCCTTCCTAGAAAATGTCATCGTGATCGATAAGCGTAACCAGACCCTGGAAGCCGATCAGGAAGAAATCATTGCCTCGGACCAGGAGCGTCTGGTGGTGGATTCCTTTATCCGCTTCCGCGTCACCAATCCGCTGCAATATTATCGCACCCTGCGCGATGACCGCACCGCCGCCGACCGGATTGAGCGGCTGGTTAATTCCAGCCTGCGTCAGGTCCTAGGCTCGGCAACCTCCAGTGACATTATTTCCGGCCAAAGGGCGGCCTTGATGCAAAAGACCTTGGTGGATGTATCCCGCCGGGCGGCGGCCTCGCGGCTGGGCATCGAGATCATCGATCTGCGCATCAAACGCGCTGATCTTCCCACAGCCAATCAGGAAGCCGTGTTCCGGCGGATGCAGACCTCGCGTCAGCAAGAGGCTGCCCAGATTCGGGCCGTCGGCGAGCAGGGCAAGCGCGAGATTATCGCCGGCGCCGACAAGGAGGTGGCCATTACGCTGGCCACTGCCACTGAAGAGGCCGAGCGCACCCGCGGTGAAGGCGATGGCAAGCGCGTCGCCATCTTTGCCAAGAGCTTTGGCCGCGACCCCAGCTTTGCCGCGTTTTATCGCTCTATGAAGGCGTATGAGACAGCCCTTGGTCAGGGGGACACCACGATGGTCCTATCGCCAGACAGCGCCTTTTTCCGCTATTTTGAAAAGGGCCCGAACGCAAGATAGGGCTTGGCGTCTAAACCTAGCGGGTATGGGCCTTTAGCCCGGCTCATACCCGTCATCACCGCGATCGACCAAGAGATCAAAGGCGGCGAACTCAAGGGCGTCTTCAGGCTCTGCTAGACAATTCTCATTAATCGTCTGGCCGCGGATACTGACCCCCGCCTTATGCACGCTTTCAGGATCGCCCGTGATCAAGGGATGCCAATCGGGCAGGTCCCTTCCCTCGCTCAGACGCCTATAGGCGCAACTCTTGGGCATCCAGCCCAGGTCTGGGATATTGTCGGGCGTCAAGCGTACGCAGTCGGATACGGTCTTGTGCCGGTCGGCATAATCACTGCAGCGGCAGGTATTGGCATCGAATAACTGACAGGCCACCCGGGTCGGGGTGACATCGCCTGTGTCTTCGTCCTCAAATCGGATCAGGCAGCACAGGCCGCAGCCGTCACACAGACTCTCCCATTCGCGGGGATTCATCTGGCGCAGCGATTTTGTTTCCCAAAAAGGTTTGTGCTTCATGACCAAGGCGTCCTAAACGCAACCGACCCAAACGCCAAG
>CANGEH010000132.1 GCA_947452665.1 Caulobacteraceae bacterium | reverse complement strand
GGTACCAATAGGCGCGATCAAAGCCGCGATGGGTGGGCCAATTATGGAACGGACCCGCAGGTCCGTTGCTTTCGGCGTTATTCACATGCCATTTGCCAACCAAAAAGGTCGCCCAGCCAGCATCGCGCAACACTTCTGGCAAGGTGGCCGCATCACGGGTCAGGTCGCCGCGATAGCCAGGATAGCCAGAATCAATATCGGCTAGCCACCCCATGCCAGCCGAGTGGTGGTTGAGCCCGGTCAGAAGCGCCGCCCGGGTGCAGGAGCACATGGCCGTGGTGCGATAATTCACATAGCGCAGGCCGCCCTTGGCCAATTGGTCAATATGCGGTGTCTCGATCTCGCCGCCATAACAACCAAGATCGGCAAAGCCGACATCGTCCAAAATGATCACGACCACATTGGGCGCGGCCTTGGGTGCAACGACCACCTCCAACCCGCCGGGCCGCGAATCCTTGAATGATGTGGCAATCCTTGGCGGCGTGCCTGCGGGTAAGGGCGGCGGGGTGATCAGATTGGCCGTGGCCGACTTGATTGCCGCCCCGCCAGCAGCCAAGACGGCCGCGCCCCCGACCCCGGCACCAGCGCCAAGCAAGAGCGAACGACGGTCAATCTTGGGCTTGGAATCGCGCGCCATGGGTCACAGCCTCTTGCAGGTCACAGCATTGTGCCGCCTATGGCCCAACTAATAGCATGAATAATGCCAATAAATCCAGCGCCAAGCCGCCCGTCATGGGCAGTCCGCATGGGGCGAGCCGGTGACGGCCTCGCCCCATGCCCTCTAGATACGGCTACGGCCAAGGGCCAGGACCACCACCAAGACCGCCTCAACCACCATGGGCTGGACCATATCGGGCGTCAGGCCAGACATGGCCACGGTCAGGACCCGGCCCGCCAGGGCCAGGCCAATAAACAGTACTGGCGCGGTCAAATACTTGGCTTGGCCACGGATCACGGCGACCAGGGCCAATAGGCTCGATCCGGCAAAAAACCCGCCCAAATCAGCCCGGATGGAGGCCAGACCCAAGGGACCGGTTGCCGCTAGCCCAAGCTTGGCTGCGGGCAATGCCGGATTGAGCCAAAGCTGCAGCGCCAGCAAAAGCCCCAAAATCCCGATCAGGCCAATCACGCCGCGTAAAGCTGTACGAACCATAATGTCTTCCCCCTGTTGTTTTGTTAATGGCAGTCACTATGCCGGGATTTGCCGGGGTGACAAGCCGCGACCAAGGCTCGGCCCGTTCGGGCTTGGACAAAACCGCCTCGATCGGCTCAAATAGGGATCAAGGCGATTTGAGCAAAGGACAGACACATGATCGAGGTCTCAACCCAGGCCAATCCGCAGTTTCGCGCGCGGTTTGAACAAGCGGTACATAAACCCCACTCGGCGGCCGAGATCGAGGCCTTGGCGCGCGGCGTCAAGACGGGCGGTGATGGGCTGGAATTGGCGGCGGCCGTGTTTCGCGCTGGGTTTATGGCACCTGAAGCCCTTGCGCGGACCTATGATGCTGCAGCGCTCGGCTGGCAGGGCGAGGCGGTTGGCGGCCCCGAGATTGATATTGCCGATCACGGCGAGGCGCGGGTGCCCGATGCCTTGTGGGACCCGTTTTGGGCCCTGGTCAATGCCTCGGGTTCGGGCGGCGGCGGCGCGCTGGATGTCACGGCCCGCACAGCCGATTTAGCAAGGCATCTATCCGAGGCCTTCTCCGCGCGTCTGGGCGCGGCCTATTATGCCTACCCTTATGTTCGCGAAACCGCCGCCAAGGGCCTGCCACCTCGGTTTGACCTAGAAAAGTTGGCCACCTGCCCTGAGGGCTCGCTCGGCCATGGGTTTTATCGCCAAATCGTCGATAATAGCTTTGACCTTGAAGTGCTTGACCGCGACGTTTTGGCCCTGTCCAGCCTGGCCGCGCCGCATGATTTTATTAATACCCGCATGCTGCAATCGCATGACCTGATCCATTTGCTGGCAGGCTATGAACTGACCGCCCTGCACGAGGTTGGCATATCGGCGTTTCAATTGGCCCAGTGCGGTCATGGTTATTCGGCCATGTTCTTGGCCGTGGTTGCAACGGGCGCGGCGGCCTCAGACAATCCTGGTGCCCTGCCCTTTGTGCTCGAAACCGTATTAGGGGCCTGGACCCATGGTCGGCGCAGTGCCTCCTTAATCCCGCTGGATTGGGAATCGGTCTGGGACCAACCGATTGCGACCATCCGGCAAGACCTGGGCATGCAGGCCTTTCACAGCCCCTTCCCCGCCGATATTATCGAGCAATTGGCCAAGGCAGCCTGACCAAGCCTTAAGCCGGGCGTCTGGCCCGCAAGGCCTGGGCAATCGTGCCGTCATCGAGCCAGTCAAGCTCGCCGCCAACGGGAACGCCGCGGGCCAGCATGGTGACCGAGACCGAATTGCTGGCGCCCGCCAGCCGGTCCGCGAGATAATGCGCCGTGGTCTGACCATCGACGGTTGCGGGTAGGGCCAAAATGACTTCGCGCACCTCGGTCTCTACCACCCGGCCGATCAGTTCCTCGACCCGCAAGGCCTCAGGCCCAACCCCGTCCAGGGCCGATAATAGGCCGCCAAGCACATGGTAGCGTCCGCGAAACGTGCCGCCGCGCTCGAGCGCCCAAAGGCCGCCAACCTCCTCGACCACACAGATCATGCGACCGTCGCGCGAACCATCGGCGCAGATCGCACACGGATCACAGGTATCGAGCGCGCCGCAGGTCCCGCAGGCCCGGACCCGATCGGCCGCATCACTCATGGCCTGGGTCAGGGGCAAGAGCAGCTGCTCACGCCGCTTGAGCAAGGCCAAGGCCGCTCGCCGCGCCGAACGCGGGCCAAGGCCGGGCAATTTGGACAGAAGCGCGATCAGTCGCTCAATTTCCGGACCCGCTGCGGCCAATCAGTCCTCCTCGGCCTCTTGCGGGGCCGATTCAGCCGATATGATCAGGGTGCGGATTTCTGTGATTTCTGTGCCCGGAAAAGCGCTCATGACCGATTGCACGAAGGGATCGGCCGCAACCGCCAGCCGCAGATCGCCATCTTCGCGCTTTTCCCGCTCGAGCAGGCTTTCCGCGCCGCCAGCGCCCTCGGCGGCGACCAGCCAAGGCTGGCCGGTCCATTCCTTTAGCCGCTGCGACAGGCGCTGGGCCAGGCTATTGGGCGCGCCGGGGGCGGGCTCGAACGTGATTGCACCCTGACGAAAGGCGATAGGGCGCATATAGCGCTCGACATCCAGTTTAAGCCCAACATCGCGCCTGGTCGTAATCAGGGTCACGACATCTTCAAAAGATTGCAGATTGGGCACAGCCGAAGCATTGGCCATGGCCGCTGGTGCCGCCATCATCCGTGCCGCGCTACCAGACCCCGGACCACCGCTAGGCCCGCCACTCGTCCCGCCGCTGGGCGCACCGCCAGAGCTATCGCCCGAGCGCAGCGCCTTGAGCGCCTCTTCGGGGCCGGGCAGGCTGGAGGCATAACACAGGCGGATCAGGGCCATTTCAGCAGCGGCCTTTGGATCAGGCGCGCGCTGGGTTTCCTCATGCGCCTTAAGTAGCATCTGCCAGACCCGCGCCAAGGTTCCGGCCGAGACCTGGGCGCCCACGGCGGCGAGCCGCGCCGACTGGTCCTTGGGCAGGGCTAGGGCATCGGGCCCCAAGGCCTTGGCGATCGAGGCGGCGTGGCAGTGTTCCAGCAGGTCCATCATGATCACGGCGGGATCCGCACCAAACCCGTAAAGGGTCCGATAGGTGGTCATGGCCGTGGCGACATCACCGCCCAGGATCTGTTCGAACAGGGAAATCGTCTGGGCCCGGTCGGCAAGGCCCAGCATGTCACGAACAATGTCAAACCCAACCACCTGACCGCGATCGGCCTGGACAATGGCCTGGTCCAGCAAGGACAAGCCGTCGCGCACAGAGCCTTCAGCCGCGCGGGCAATCAGGGCCAAACCATCGGCATCGACCAGGGCGCCCTCGGCCTTGCAGATCTTGTCCAGGTGTTTGACCAACACATCGGGCTCGACCCGGCGCAGGTCAAAGCGCTGGCAACGCGACAGGATGGTGACTGGCACCTTGCGAATCTCAGTCGTGGCAAAAATGAACTTGGCGTGCGGCGGCGGCTCTTCCAGCGTCTTGAGCAGGGCATTGAACGCGCCCTTGGACAGCATGTGCACTTCGTCGATCACATAGACCTTGTAGCGCGCCTCAACCGGGCCATAGCGCACACTGTCCAACAGGTCGCGCATATCATCGACGCCGGTGCGGCTGGCGGCATCCAGCTCCAGCACATCCATGTGCCGACCATCAATGATGGCGCGGCAATGACGTCCCTCGGCGGTCAGATCCACACTGGGCCCATGTTGCGTTTCGCTGTCGAAATTCAGCGCCCGGGCCAAGAGCCGCGCCGTCGTGGTCTTGCCGACCCCGCGCACGCCGGTCAGCATAAAGGCATGGGCGATCCGGCCCGAACTAAAGGCATTGGCCAAGGTGCGAACCATGGCCTCTTGGCCGATCAGGTCCTCAAAGGTGCGCGGACGATATTTCCGGGCTAGGACTTGATAAGCGGCATTGGGATCAATTGGGGCAGGCGCGGCAGCGGCGACCGGCGCGCCGAACATATCCTCGGTCGCGGTATCGCGCTCGGCTGGATCACTATCCCAGGGCGGGGTTTGTGGATCGTCCGGATCGGTCATTGAGACTTGGGCCCCAGCATCGCCCGACACCCTCGGGCTGGCGATCCATTACGACAAGGCTGCAGGCCAAAAGCGGCAAGACCAGCATAAGGTGGAGACTGACGACGACCCGTAGCGAAACTCGTTGCGGCTGCTTCCTTCCGGACCTGACCGGATTGGCGAGGACTACGTCCGCCACCAATCTCCGCCCCCTATATGTCAAGGCCAAGGCCCAGATGCAAGGGGTGGGACCGGGCACTTGATCGATTACCAATATTTGGTACTTTAGCGGCAGAGGAGCGCGTCATGTCTCGCAACACATCTATTTCACTCGGCGACCATTTTGTCGGTTTTATCGCCCGTCAAATCGATGGTGGGCGCTATGCTTCAGTAAGCGATGTCGTCCGGGCTGGCTTGCGGTTGCTGGAAGATGAGGAGGCGAGGCAGACGGCCTTGCGCGCAGCCTTGATCGAGGGGGAGGCCAGCGGTCCCGCCTCAAGCCTAGATTTAGAAGCCTTCTTGGCCGATGCGCGCACGGACCACACATTCGGCCGGGCTATTTCAAACAGAAAGTTGGATCGCACCTGATGTTCTTTACGCGGCCCAACCCGAGCGAGATCGTGATCATCCGATTGCTGCACCAAAGCATGGATATTGACCGCCAGATTTAAGGTCGGATCAGTTGGCCTCGGCCTCCACAGCCAGACGCCCGGTTCGGGTCAGCCATTCAAAGCGCCAGCACATGACCGCGGCGGCAACCGCCAACCCAAAGGCTAGGCCAATCCAGATACCAAGTCCTTGCATACCAAGCCCTAGGCCAAGCAGAAGACACATGGGCGCCCCGGCCAGCCAATAGGAGCCACCGGCCAAAATCATTGGCATACGGGTGTCTTTCAGACCGCGCAGCGACAGTGTGCCAATCACCTGCAGCGCATCGACCAGTTGGAAGGCGGCGGCGACCTTAAGAAACAAGGTGGCCAGAACAATCGCCTGACTGTCCTTGGCCGTGGGCACGCCAAAATACAGGCTAGCAATCTGGGCGCCAAAAAACGCCATGGCCAGTCCGCTCAAAAGCGTAAATCCGACACCGACGCCCATGGCAGTAAAGCCGGCAAGCCTAGCGCCCGCCGCATCACCGCGGCCTGTGGCAATGCCCACCCGAACCGTCGCGGCCATGCCAATGCCTAAGGGCACCATAAAGGTTACAGAGGCAAAATTCAGGGCCACCTGATGCGCGGCCAAGGACACCTCGCCAAAGGCGCCCATAACCAGGGTCATGACATTGAACAGCATGGCCTCAAAAATCATGGTCAGGCCAATCGGCAGGCCCAGGCGATAAACCTCCGCCAGACGCGCCCAGACCGGCTTTAGAAAGTGGCGAAATAAGCGGTAGCGCCGCATCACCGGATCAGCCGAGACCACAACCAACATGGCCAGAAAACTGAACACGCTAGAGCAGGACGTGGCCAGCCCCGCCCCGATCATTTCCAGCCTTGGAAATCCAAAATGGCCAAAAATCAGCGCATAATCGGCTATGGCATTAAAGGCGATCGTGGCCACCATCACCCAAAGCGCCGCATTGGGCTTGCCCACCGCCGCC
>CANGEH010000131.1 GCA_947452665.1 Caulobacteraceae bacterium | reverse complement strand
CGAGGCTTCATTCTCAATGACATGGCGAACGGCATGAAGGCGCGCTTCGATGATGTCGTGGCGCCCAGTTTTGCCAAGGCCCATGCCCGCGCGCCTGAAACGCAAGACGAGGTCCACGACCTGATGAAACAGGATGTGTATTTCAAGTTTTATAGCGCGGTGCGCTATAATGCGCAGGAAATGGTCTGGCGCTCGGTCATTCCTGGCATTGAAAAAGCCCTGCCCGATCTGGAACAGACCTTTGGCACCGTATCAGGCAGTTCGGGGGGCAGTCTTACCCTCGACCCCAGCGTGGCTGTGCCGACCAATGTCTCGGCCGTTGATGTACACCTGATGCCGGGCGGCTATGCGGCCAATGAAACCCTCGGCCCCGGCGCGGTTTATGATAATGGCCTAGCGATTTTTTCCGCCGGGTTTATGGGCACAAATCTGGATGATATTGGCCAGTCCATCGCGCATTATGTGAAGCAGCGCTTTTTGGACTTTAAGCCGACCAAGATTTTGGATTGTGGCTGCACGGTTGGCCATAATACGGTCGCCTGGGCCCAGACCTATCCCGAGGCGGAAGTGCACGGCATCGACGTCTCGGCGGCCCTGGTGCGGTTTGCGCATGGCCGCGCCGAGGCCCTAGGCGTGCCGGTGCATTACGGCCAGATGAATGCCACCAAATTGGCCTATGAAGATGCCTCTTTTGACGTGGTCTTCACCTCCATGTTCCTGCACGAATTGTCATTGAAAGACATCCGCGCCTTCTTTGCCGAAGCCCAGCGCGTGCTTCGCCCGGGCGGCCTTTTGATCAATATGGAATTGCCGCCAAATCAGGAACTGGAGCCCTATGACCAGTTTTATCTGGACTGGGATTGCTACTACAATAAGGAGCCCTTTTATCGCGCCTTCCGTGACCAAGACCCACGCGATCTGATTGCCGCTGGCGGCTTTAGCAAGGACAGCTATTTTCAGTTTGCCGTGCCCCAATACACCTATACGGCCCCTGCCGAGTTTAATGCAGCGGTTACGGCTCCCACCCAGATTGGCGGCGATACGGGCCGCTTGAGCGCCAGCCTGAACTGGTTTGGCTTTGGGGCTTGGAAAAGCGGAACGCAGGTTGGGTCCTAATCCTGATGACACAATTGCCTCTTGATGCGTCCGGCCGTCGGCCTGCCTTTTTTGGTCAGGACGGGGTGGATCAATTAGCCTCTATGGTTTTGGAACTGGCCACCGAATTATGGGTGGTCAAGGAGCGGCTATATGCCCTTGAGGCCGCTGCTCAAGGCCTTGGCCTGCCTCTGCGCCAAGCGGTCGAGGCCTGGCAGCCGGACGCGGCCGATCAAGCCCTCTTGGCCGAACAAAGGGCAGGCTTGCTGAGCAATCTTTTTCGAACCCTTGGCCGCGATCATCGGCCGGTCGAGACCAGCCCGCTCGAAACCGACCCGACCGACTGAGCCGGGCTAGGCCAAACCTTTCAGACCAATACGCTAGAGACCGGCGCGACCGGTGAGGGGGAAACATGGATAGCCATGCCATACTGGTTTTTGCGCACATCCTGCTGATGGTGTTTTGGATTGGCACAGATATTGGCGTGTTTATTGCCGGCTTCTATATGATGGACACCCGTTTGAGCATACCTGAGCGCCAGACGGCCATCGGACTGGGCATGGTCATAGACCGGTTTCCGCGACTTTGTTTTATCGCCATGATCCCGGTTGGCCTGCAATTGGCCGTCATGAGCGGCAGCTTGAGCCTGGCACCAGAGGCGCTGTTGGCGGTTTGGCTGGCTGCCAGTGTCTGGCTGGTGGCGGCCTTGATACCCATGCTGCGCCCCGGCAACCCTTATACGGCTCTGTTGCATGGCCTTGAGCGGGTCATGCAGGTCGCAGCTACGATTGGCCTAGGCGGGGCTGGGGCCTGGATGCTGCTGCATCCTGCGGGCATGGGCTGGTTGGCCATCAAGCTGATCATGCTGGGCCTGGTCTGCCTATTGGTTATTTTTCTGGAATGGGCCTTTGGCCCACCCATGGCCGCCTTTGCCGCCATATGCACCGACGGCTCGACCCCGCAGCGCGAGCAACAGCTGCGCCGCGGCATGACCCTCACCTATGTTTGGGTCGTGGCCATTTATCTGGCGGTTCTTGTGGCGGCCTATATGGGCATAGCCAAGCCGTTCTAGGCCTTGGCCAGTTCTGGCTCTGCGCCTGAGGTCTCAACCGTCGCGACCTCAGGCAAGGCCATCATAAAGCCGCCAACCAAGACAAGGGCCGGCACGATCAGCAGAGAAAAGCCCATCTGCCATCCCACAGCCTTGACCAAGACCGTGGTCAGTAGCGGGAAGATCATGAACCCGGCAGAAATACAGGCCGTGCCGCTGACGGCCGCGGCAGTGGTGCGCAGATGCTCTGGAAACAGCTCCAACAGATAGATCAGCAAGATGGCGCTGGAGCCATAAAAGAACACAGTGGTTGCGCCAAACGCGGCAATGTCTTGCCCAACCGTCTTGGGCAGCCATAGGGTTGCAAAGAGGGCTGCAGCCCCCAACGTGGTCCAAAGGATCGAGGTCTTGCGCCGACCAAGTCCGTATTCGCTGACCAGGGCGGCGCCAATATAGCCGATCATGCCGATCCCATAAGACAGACCAACAATCCTTGCTGCATCAGCCGGGCTATAGCCGCGCACCTCATGGAAAAAAGTTGGCATATAGAAGGTGGTACCCCCGACCGCGCCGCCATAGAGCAGGAAGGCTAGGCCAAACAGGATTGTTCGGCTGCGATAAGACTTGGAAAACAAGGTTGCGATGGGTGAGGTTTTGACGGCCTTGGGGGGGGGCGCGACGACTGGCGGCTTTGGTATGACAAAGGCAAACAAGACCGCTAGGGGCACAACCGCAAAAGCAATTAGAAACGGAGGCCGCCATCCCGCATGCGCGATCATCGGCGCAACAAAGGTTGAGGCGATAAACCAGCCAAATGGATAGGCGCACTGCAATATGGCAATGCTCAGGGCGCGCAAATGGGGCGGTGCCTTCGCGGCCACCATGGCATTGGTGATCGGCGACAGGGCGGCGCTAAGTCCAGCGCTCACGGCCCTCAGAATCCCAAAAATCACCGCGGTTGTTGCAAAGCCTTGCAAACCGACCAATAGGGCCGAAAACCCCAAGGTTGCCGGCAAGGTCCTGCGCGCACCCCAGCGGTCGGTCAGGGCCCCAATGATGATCGTAATCACAATGCCTGCCGCAAACGACGCCGAAACGATCAGGCCAATGACGCCAAGATCAATCTTGAACTCGCCCATCAGGTCCGGAACAGCATAGCCAAACAAGGACTGGTCCATATTGGCAAGGCCCCAGGCCGCAAAGGCCACGGCTAGCGTTTTATAGGGCAGGCCCTTGGCGCCTTGGGTCTCGGGCTTTATGGGTTCACCGCGCATTGCCATCTCCATTTGATTAACGCGTACAGACAATACGATTTCGTTCGCCAAGCCAATTGAAAGTTTAATTTGCCAATTCTCCTGCTAAACAGCCCCGGGCTGAAACCTTGCGCCGGGGTAATCCGAGGATAGAGGACAGCTAATCTCGGTGTACTGGTCGCTCTCAGTGATGGTGATGACGTGGAAATTAAACAGCTTCGCCGGTTTCTGGCCGTTATAGAGTTTGGCAGTTTTGCCGCAGCAGCGCCCAAGGTTGGCCTAACCCAGCAAGCCCTGGGCGCCAGTATCAGCAATCTTGAAAAAGAGCTTGGGGTCCTGCTGCTCGACCGGGGACCCGGCGGCCTGACCAGTCCAACCGCCTATGGAACCTTGCTGGTTGCGCATGCCAAGGCGATTCTCGCCTCGTCGTCACGCGCCCGCGAAGAGTTGCACGCCTTTCGTGACGCGCGCGGCGGCAGTGTGCGACTGGGCATTGGCGAGACCTTTGCCCCCGAAATCATCGCAGAAGCCGTGCGTGATTTTCATCGCGAGCGCCCCGATGTCACGATCACGCTTGTCGAAGACTATACAGAAGCCCTGTTACCGAAGCTCGAGCAAGGCGATCTGGATTTTGTCGCTGGCAGCGATGTTGGCGGACCCGATACAGGCCTGTTGAAATTTCCGATCTATGCCTGCCAGGACATATTCATTGCACGCGCCGCGCACCCCTTGGCAGGACAAACGAACCTGACCCTCAAAAACCTGCAGGCCTATTCCTGGATGGCCCCACGCTCTCGTCCCGCCGATGCGGCCCTGATCAATGAGGCCTTTGCCCGGGCGGGTCTCGCCGGGCCATCGCGCTTTGTCTGGACCGATGCGCCCACAGTCGGCACGCATTTATTGATGATGGACGATTTCATCTTCATGACCTCACCTGCCATGGTGATGGGACGCTTGATCGACCGGGACAATGCAATTGTGGTGCTCGATATCAAGGAGCCTAAGGTCGAGCGCCGCGCGACGCTTATCTATCCGGCAACGACCCGGCTCAATCCCTCGGCCATGCTGCTGATGGAAGGCATACGAACCCTGGCCCACCGTCAGGTCGATAAGCTGGGCTATGCTACGCCCTTGAATGTCGAGAGCGAGCTTGGTGGGTAGGTCTGGAGCGCATTCAAGATCTGGCCATGGGCCAGACGGATCCCCGAAGATATCCCCCGAACGCGAAGGTCACACTTTCACTGCCCTAAAACAGAGAAGGCCATGGCTGGTTATCCTTAGGTCAGCAGACGCAAGTGTGAATTTAGAGCGCTCGACATTGGATGAGCCTAGGCCTTATAAAATCGCGGTTGATCCGTGATGGGAAGGTCGATTAATCGATTGTCCGCGCGCGGCCCAACCCCCTGAAAGGCTCCGGCAATTATGGCGATGGTGGCGGGCGATGAGAAGTCTGAAAGGGGCGCTTGAGCTCGGTCGGCACGCAGTCCGGTTTATCGCCAAAAACCTGAACCCAAAAACATTCACCGCCCGCCTAAGGCGCCGGCTGCAAACCATCATCAAGGCCAAGCCCAGTTCGGCCTTCGACCATGCGGCCTGGCGCCGATCCGCCCGCCGCCCTGGGGACACGGCCCGTGTCCTGGTGCTGACGCCCGTCAAGACGGCGAGCCGTTATCTGCCGCGCTATTTTGAGCTTCTATCTCGCCTCGATTACAATCCTCGCCTGATGTCCTTGGGGATGTTGGAGGGCGACAGCGACGATACAAGCTATGACGATATTGCCGCCCGACTGCCCGAACTTCGCAGGCACCTGCGCAAGGTAACCCTGGTCAAACACGATTATGGGCTGCGGATTGATGGCGTGCGCTGGGCGGCCAGTGTGCAACGCGCGCGGCGCGAGACCTTGGCGCGGGCGCGCAACCGGCTTGTTTCAGCGGCCTTGGGCGATGAGGACTGGGTGCTCTGGCTTGATGTCGACCTCATTGACTATCCGCCAGAGCTTTTGCGCAGACTGATGGCATCGGGCAAGGATATCGTGGTGCCGCGCTGTGATCTGCCCAATGGCTGCGACTATGATCTCAATGCCTTCCGCTTTGATCCCGCCAAGGGACCGGCAGAAGACCCAAGCTTTCTGATTGATGGCATCTACCAGCCTGAACGGGGGCAAGGGCGCAGCTATCTGAGTGAATTGCCGGGCGACCAACCCGCACAAATCCATTCCGTCGGCGGCACGGCCCTATTGATCCGCGCTGACCTGCACCGTGAGGGCCTGATCTTTCCCGCCTATAGTCATCGCGGCTATATTGAAACCGAAGGCTTGGCGATGATGGCCAAGGATATGGGCCATGACTGCTGGGCGCTTCCGGACTTGCGGATTGTCCATTCCCCAGACTGAGACCTGCGCCGCGCTGCGCCCTATAATTGCGCTGAGAGCTTGTTCGGGCCGCTTGGTCATCCCCGCATGGGTTTGCGTGCATTCAATAAGGCGCAATTGCTTGCCGATGCGATTTGTTGAACTATTGCCGTAAAAGCAAAAACCAAGCGCGGACAGAAGGCAATCGATCCCGAAACAACCCAAAAAGACCCATTTCACCGACCAAACGCGCCACCACTGGCATCGGGCGGTCCTAAGAATCTGACCAGTCAAAGCGATTAATTTGAACTGCGCCAAACGCGCCTGCTTCCCATGTGCTTACCAAATCGATTATCTGGGCAGCAGCAATGCCAATTATTTCGCTAAGTCATTGAAATAAAATTGGCGCGCCCGGAACGATTCGAACGTCCGACCCTCAGATTCGTAGTCTGATGCTCTATCCAGCTGAGCTACGGGCGCGCTGTTGCCCTAGGGCAAGGTGGCGGAAAATAGTCGTATGGCGGACGGATAGCAAGCCACGATTTAGGG
>CANGEH010000130.1 GCA_947452665.1 Caulobacteraceae bacterium | reverse complement strand
GGCGATTTCGGCGGTGGTGCGCTTTATCTGGCGTTTGGTTTGCTGGCCGGGGTCATTCATGCCCGGGCAACCGGCCAGGGCCAGGTGATTGACTGCGCCATGAGCGACGGGGCGGCCAGCCTAATGGCCATGTTCTATGGCATGAAGGGCTCGGGCATGTGGGGCAATGACCGCCGCACCAACCTGCTGGATGGCGGGGCTCACTTCTATGACACCTATCAGTGCAGCGATGGCAAATGGGTGTCGATTGGCTCGATCGAGCCGCAATTCTATGCCCTTTTGCTGGAAAAGACCGGCATTACGGATCCAGCCTTTGCCAACCAGATGAGCCGCGAGGCCTGGCCTGAGCTTAGCGCCAAGCTGGCGACCGTGATTGCCACCAAGACGCAAAAAGACTGGTGTGATCTGATGGACGGCACAGACGTTTGCTTTGCGCCTGTGCTGGATCTGGATGAAGCGCCCAAGCATGCGCACAATGTCGCGCGCCAGACCTTTGTCGAGGTCGAGGGCGTCGTCCAGCCGGCGCCTGCGCCGCGCTTTTCGGCAACCCCCGGCCAGATCCAAGGCCCACCGCCCGCGATTGGTGGCCATACAGAGAGCGCGCTCTTGGACTGGGGCTTTGCCAGCACCGAGATCGAGGCCCTGAAAACCGCAGGCGCGCTCTAGTTAAGGCCTTTACGATGAGCCGGGGATGATCCTATCCTCGGCTCAGAACGGGAGAATGCGCATGTCTGGAACCCTGCCGACGCTTAAGGGCGTGCATCACTCCGCATTTCGCTGCCGCGATGCAGAGGAGACGCGAGCCTTTTATGAGGACGTGCTTGGCCTGCCTCTAAAGGCCGCTCTCGTATTTGAGGAAGAACCCGGCACCGGACGACCTCAGCCCTATATGCACCTGTTTTTCGCATTAGCTGACGGCAATTATGTCGCCTTTTTTGACGTGCCCGAAGGCGCGCATGAGGGCAAGTTCAAGATGAAGTCCGGCTTTGACCTGCATTTTGCCATGGAGGTCGAGAGCCATGCCCAGATGATGGCTTTTAAGGCCAGGCTCGATGCGGCCGATGTGCCCTGCTTTGGTCCAATCGACCATCACTTCGTCCATTCGATCTATTTCTATGACCCCAATGGCCTGAATCTGGAAATCACCTGCCGCGATGCCAGCCATGACCAAGTCATGGAAACCGAAGCGTCCAATGCCAAGGCGGTGATCGCGGCCTGGACGGCGCGGACGGCCGCGCAAAAGGCTGCTAACAAGGCCGGTGCCGCCTAAACAGCTTGCCCTTACTATCTTTGCTTTCGAGCAAGGGCCCATTTGACTATAAGGCCGCGCATGACGGCATTTTCACGCGGCATAGTATCCGGTATGAATCTTTTTCAGGGCATTGTCCTGGTGCTCATCACGCTTGTGCGCGCTGGGCGGCGACTATTTGGCCGCGACGTGATGCTCTATGTCGGCGGCGTCTCGTTTTTCGCGCTTTTGGCCGTATTTCCTGCGGTCGCCATTTTGATTGGCATTTATGGACTGTTTGCCACCCCGGACCAGGCGGCCATGCAGGCTGAAATGGTGGCGCGGTTTATGCCGGTCGGTGCGCAGGACCTGTTTCGCCACGAGGTTTTAAGATTGTCGCGTGTGCCAATCGGCACGGTTTCGACGCAAAGCGCCCTTGCGGGTCTGGTCGGCGCCTATGCGGCGCATCGCGGGTTCAAGGCCTTGCTTGCGGGCCTTAGTTTTATCCATGATGAGGACAAGCCGCAGGGCTTTGTGCGGTTCAATCTCTTGGCCCTCTTGGTTTTGATCGCCGCTTTTGCCCTGCTGGGCCTGGTTTCTGTGGCCTTTTTGATGGTTCGCGTTCTGGCCAATGCTTCGGGTATTAGCCTTTTGGCGGGTGTGTCCTGGCTTTTTAGCGAATGGGTCTGGGCCAGTCTTGGCCTTAGTCTGGGCCTTACCCTCATCTATCGCTATGTGATGTCGAGCGAACCGGTCGCTTGGCCCGCGGCCCTGCTGGGCGGGGCGGTGGCCGCGGCCCTGACCCTAGCCGCGTCCTGGGCCAGCGGTGTCTATGTCAATGAAATCGCTCATCTTGGCGCCACCTATGGCTCGATCTCGGCTGTGGTCATATTCCTGATCTGGGTGTCATGGAGCGTGAATGCCGTATTCTACGGTGGTGCCCTTGCGACCGAGGTGGAAATCGTGCTGCGAAAACCGTCCGAGGCCTAGGGCTTTTCGATCAGAAAGCTTAGGCCGCCAGCCTCTGACAGGCTCTCAATCATTATTAGGCCTAGGCCTTGGGCCAGGTGCGGCACATCAATCTTGGCCATGGGATCGTCGGCCAACACGCGTAGGCGACTGCCAGAGGCCGCCGCCTCGACCGCCCGGCGCAGACGCAAGGTCGGGACCGGACAGCGATGGCCGCGCGCATCGATCAAGATTTCAGCTGGGGGCAGGGCCTTTAAGCCTCAATGCGGGCCATATGACCCTGTTCAGGCCGGGCGCGGCCCTCCAGGACCTCAAAATAGATCGCCTCGGTCGCAGCAGGCCCTATGCCTTCAGAGACCTTTAGCCAGCTTGCCACATCGGCGAGAAACGCAGTCCAGACCCCGGCGACGCGCTTATCCAATTGGCCGGGACCCCAGTCTGTATGCCGCTTCTTGATCTGGCTTGGGGCAAAGAACAGGGTGGGTTTGGGGCCGGGCAGGGCGTCATGCACCTCACGGTCCTCCCAATGCGTGCCGCCGACCGAGCAGGAATAGGCCAGGGTCTCGGCAAAGTGATTATGGATCGCGGCGCGCACCGAGCCGCCGCCGGCCATATCGACAAACACGGCTGTGTCTTTCGGCAGGCTGGTGATGGCGTCATAGGTCACCACCTTGTCATAATAGCCCGTGGCCTCGACAAAGGCCTTATTGGCGGCGGACGTCAGACCGACAATCGCAATGCCCTTTCGCGCGGCATGTTTGAGCGCAAAGGCAAGGCCAAGCGAGGTCTTGCTCGACGCGCTGGACAAGATCACCTGTTTGGCGCCGAAAAAGCCGTTATCTTCAAGAAAATCATCAATGACGAAAGAGGTCATAAACAGGGGCCGCAATATGGCCTGGGCCGGTTCGATTTCGGAGGTGTGTCCGGCATCGTTAGAAACGCGCTGGTAATTATTATAGACGGCGGCAAGTGCTGCGCGGTGCTCGGCCTTGTCGATCAAGCTGGCGGGGCCAACGCGATCGGCCTCGATCACCAGATAGCTGGACATGGGAAAATAGCCGTATAGGCGCTCACCGACCGCAATGCCCGGATAACGGCTCTCGACCACATTGCCAAAGCCCCAAACGGGTATCCGGCCAAGGCCTTCGGGGGCTGGGAAAAAGTTCCAATAGCCCATGGCCTGCCCAAACACGCCATAGGTGATATTATTGGCGGTAAAAGCAAAATGATCGATCTTAATCAGGATGTCGCCATCCTTCAGGGCCCGAACCGGCTGGGTGCGCCATTCGGCCCTGCGCAAATCAGCGCGCGACACGAGGAAGTCTTGGCTTTGCAGGGTCATGGGGCGCTCCGGTGGTGATTTCAGTGTGACAGTGCCGTTTCGGACCGGGGCTGGCAAGACTTAGCGGAACGGAAAGCTGGGACTGCGCTTTTCCATAAAGGCGGCGCGCCCTTCAGCAAAATCTGGGCCCTCTACGGCATCAAGTATCCAGGCCCGGGTCTGGTCAGTCTCTGTGGCCTGGCCGTTCAGGATCATGGCCACCACCTGCTTGACCTTACGCGAAGTCCATTGCGAGGACGCGGTGACCTGGGCGAGCTTGGCCAAAACGGCAGCCTCCAGCGCATCGGGGCCATGCAGGCTATTGACCAGATGGATGCGCAAGGCCTCGTCAGCGGTCATGATCTCGCCCGTATAGAGGATGTTCTTGGCAGCGGACGCCCCGACCGCATCGACCAGTCGCTTAGTATCGCCAAGCCCATACATGAGGCCAAGCCGCGCAGGGGTTATACCAAACCGCGCATCGTTTGCCGCCAGCCTAAGGTCACACGCTAGCGCCAGCGCCAAGCCGCCGCCCACGCAAGCCCCGCGGATCATGGCAATGGTCGGCTTGGACAGGTTTGCGAGCGCATCGACGCCGCCTGACACGGCATTGCGATAGGCGGTCGCCGCCGCACGCGTGCCATAGACCACTTCAAACTCAGATATATCGGCGCCAGCGGCGAAATGCTCGCCAGCTCCGCGCACAATCAAGACCTTGGCCGCCTCCGCTGCCTCTACCGCCGCGCAAGTATCGGGCAGGGCCGACCACATGGCCTTGGTCATGGCATTGCGCTTGGCCGGTTGGTTGAGGGTCAAGATCGCATAGTCACCGATCAGGTCTAGGGTCAGGGCCTGGTCTGCAAAGGTCTGGGTCATGGACACTACCGGGGTGGGCTAAGGAGGTTTGGCCGCTGGATTACAGGCTGTGGCAAAGATTACAAAGATTTCATACAATCATGTGCATCTAAACGGGCAGGCTTGGGTCTCTAATCATCAGAAGCCTGTGGCATTGACGTCGCAGCTATGGATTTGGAGATGTTTTATGGCCGAGATTTTGGTTCCTTTGGGCTTTTTCGCGTTTTTGACCGCGATCATCATTGTCCCGGTGATTATGCGCAGCCGCGACCGCGCCCTGCTGCACGAAACCTTGCGCATCGCCTATGACAAGGGCCAACCGGTTGCGCCAGAAATGATCGAAATGCTGCAGCGCGATGTCCGCGATCGGAGTGGCGCAATTGCCAAGACTTCGGCGGACCGCGATCTGCGCCGGGCCGTGATTCTAATCGGCGTCGCCCTCGGTTTGGCGGCCATGGGATGTGCCCTTGGGATGACGGAAGGCGCGGAGGCGTTTTACCCCACCTTGGCGGCTGCGACCATTCCAGGCTTTATCGGCCTCGGATTTTTGGTCCTTTGGTTTTTTGGCCGCAATAAGCCTGAGGTCTGAGAGGCAGCTGATCGAGCGGTCCGGGGCGGATCATGAGCAGTCAAAAGGCAAGGCCGCTGGCCAGCCTGCACGATATGGACCTGGTGTCCCTGTCGGTTGCGGGCGGCCGCGCGGCGTTTGGCGAGCTGGTGCGGCGACACGGCCCAGGCGTGCGCGGCCTTTTGCGCCGCATGGGAGCCGAGCCGGATCTGGCCGATGACGTGGCCCAGGATGCCTTCCTGACCGCGTTTGAACAGATTGCGGAGTTTCGCGGCGATGGCAGCTTTGCCGGATGGGTCAAGCGCATTGCTGTGCGACTGCATATCCGCCGCTGGAAAAAGGATCGCCGCCTGGACCTGATGGCGGAGACGCCAGAACCGGTCTGGGACGGTAGCGAGCAACCGGGTGATAGCACGTCGCAGGCTCGCCACATGGACCTGGATACGGCGCTGGCGGCCTTAAGTCCCGCTGAGCGGGCCTGTGTTAGCCTATGTTTTGGAACTGGCATGTCGCATGCCGAGGCGGCTGAGGCCTTGAATATTCCGCTTGGCACGGTCAAATCGCATGTGAAACGCGGACTTGAGCGGCTTAAACATCAACTGGCCCCGCAAGTTGGGGCCCGATCAGAGCAAGACGCCCATGGCTGATCATGATTTCAAGTATCAACTCGAACGGCTGTTCCATACCCCGCCAAGCCTTGCCGATAGCGAGGCCTTTGCCTTGCGTGTCGAGGCGCGTCTGGCCAAGGGTTGGCAGGTGCGCAATCTGGTGCTTGGTGCATCGGGGCTGATCGGGGGCATGGTCGCCGTGCGCCAGACCATGGGCCTGAACCTTTTTGGGCGCCTGGAGGTCTTTTCCGGCCTTGAAACCCGTCAGGCCTTAGCGAGTTTGGAGCGCTGGACCCCATCGCATCTTGGCTTGCCCTCATGGCCATTTGGTGGTGAAGCGATCTGGATGTCAGGGGGGCTGATGGTTTTGGCCATTGGATTTGCCCTGATACGGTTGCTTGAGGAGGTCTAGGCCCTTTGTCCGCCCAAACACAGGCCGCTATTGCCCGGATCTCGGCCCCGGAAATCACCGCCCGCAAGGGTGGTGAGCCGATAGTCTGTCTGACCGCCTATACCGCGCCCATGGCCGCCCTGATGGACCCGCATTGCGATCTTTTATTGGTCGGCGATTCGGTTGGCATGGTGGTGCATGGCTTGCCCAATACGGTTGGCGTGACCCTGGATATGATGATCCTGCACGGCCAGGCCGTCATGCGCACCGCCAAACGCGCCCTCGTGGTCATCGATATGCCGTTTGGCAGTTATGAAGGCTCGGCCGAAGCGGCCTATGACAATGCGGTGCGGATCATGAAGGAAACCGGGGCCCAGGC
>CANGEH010000129.1 GCA_947452665.1 Caulobacteraceae bacterium | reverse complement strand
TCCATCATCTCGTGGACGGCGGCAAGCGCCTCGCTCTTATAGGTCTTGGGCATCGTCATTCACCTCAAACAATCTTCCTTCGTCCATCTCAGTATCAAGCTGCGCCTGTGTCAGCGCGAGCACGATCTTGGCAGCCAACTTATAGACCCGCAACTCAACCGCATTGAAGTTGGCCTTGCTGCTTTTGGCAAAGCCAAAGGCGAATACAGCCATCTCCTCATGGCGGAAGAAAACCAGCGTGCGATAACCGCCGGACTTGCCTCCCCCATCGCGCGCGACGCGCTGCTTGATCAGGCCGCCACCGAGATCGGCATCGACAAGGCCGCTATTGGCCTGCTCGACCGCCGACATGAGCGCCGCATCACTGATCCCTTCACGGCTTGCATATTTGGCAAACCAGCGGTTCTTATAGATGCGGGTTTTCGGTTTTCTGACCATGGGCAGGTAATTCTATAACACACTAGGTATTATGGTTCAATGAACGGGACTCACTAGGCGAGATCGATGCGGCGTTGCGCCCGACGCCGTTAACGATCTGCCCTTCGCAACAGGAGACTAATCCGTGCCCGTGTCAGCAGTAATGGGAAATATTACCCAGCGTCTTGACGATGCGATCGTCAATTCAGCCAATCGGTCCCTTTGGGCAGGCGGCGGCGTATGCGGGGCCATTCATGCCGCTGCCGGACCAGAGCTTGAAGCCGCTTGTCGGGTCATCGGCCCGATTGCTGTTGGTGAGGCCGTCGTCACGCCCGGCTTCAATCTCAAGGCTCATTATGTGATCCATGCCGTAGGCCCTCGGTGGCTGGGGGGCGGTCGCAGAGAACGGGAACTACTGAAAGAATGTTACGCGCGCATTTTCGACTGTCTGGAGCACTGCGGCGCGGCCAGTGTAGCCATACCCTCCATCAGCACCGGCGTTTACCATTTCCCGCCCGATATAGCGACCCAGATCGCAGTGGCCGCCGCCATACGTGCTGATCGGCAGGGCTTCTCGATCACATTTGTCTGTTTCGAGGCCGAGATTCTGGACCTTTATAGATGCCAGTTGGCCTCCGGCGGCGGGACAGATGGGTGTTGAACGAACCCAATCCGCGTGCCCCTAAACTAGTGCTTGCGCCGAAATAGACGGGCGGGACGGCTGGATAAGGGTAGTCATATGTGTACATCGCAAATTAGTGTATTAACGACGGGGCACGGCAGATTATGGAGCGCCATCAGGTGCGCGCGTCTGGCTATGTCATGGACAGTCTCGAGGCCGCATTATGGGCGGTGCATAATGCCAGCAGTTTCGAAGACGCCCTGTTACTCGCAGTCAATCTCGGCGATGATGCCGATACGGTCGGAGCCATTACAGGCCAGCTTGCCGGCGCGATCTGGGGCCTGTCGGCCATTCCAGAGCGCTGGCTTAAGAGCCTAGCCTGGAAGGGGCAAATTTTAAAAACCGCGCATGCCCTTTTCGATCGAAAAGGCGCGCAGGGCCGTCGAACCGCCCGCTAAGCCTTACCAGGCTGAGATGCCGCCCGCGCCTTAATCAACACCATCAAGATCAATGGGGAGAACAATCCATGGCTAGACCGACAGAGGAAGATCCCAATCAGGGCTGGGCGGCCCTGGACGCCTGGTTAAAAGACAATGTGCGAAACTATCCCGGTGTCACGGCCGTGGTGCTGAAGGATTTTTCAACTCAGTTTGGCAAGTCCCGCTATGAGGGCGAGTTCAAGGTGTCGCTTAAGCCTTATAATGCCGTGGAGACGTTTAGTTTTTGGGCAGACGACTCGGGCGAAATTAGGCTAACCGCGCCCTATTTCCATTCACCACTCGGTGCGCCGATAACCTGCTCGGCCATCGAACTGGCGCCGGAAGTCTCGCATGCCATTTCCGTAGGTATCCGCGCCCTAATTCCGCCGCTCAAGCCCCTGGGCCAGGACCCCGAAACCCAATACATTACTGCCGCACAGTTAACTTTAGAGCACCGATTAACCGCCCCTATTGCGCCGATCGAAAAGAAACTCTCAAACCCCTGGCTTCGCCTCCAGGTCTGCGTGAAGACCTTAAAGCTCACCGAATTCGAGGATTCAGGGCGGTGCTAAAGGGCAGTACACGCACTGCAGAGGCTAATACCGAAATGGATGCAACCGCGGACCCAAATACTGCAACATGGCCCGCAGGCCCTAATTTTATGCGCGCCAAGGCTCGACAAGCGCCGCACTTGCCCAGAAAGTGGCGCGCACCAAAACGAAAGGGAGCACCAATGTTTTCACACATCATGATCGGCACCAATAATCTGGAAAAGGCCAAGACCTTTTATGACGCGGTGCTTGGCACGCTCGGCGTGCCCGAAGCCCGCATTGATGGCCACCGGATCTTTTACTTCACGCCAACCGGTGTGTTTTCGGTTTCCTTGCCCATCGATGGCAAGCCAGCAACCGCCCCCAATGGCGGCACCATCGGTTTTGCCTGCACCTCGGGCGAGCAGGCGGATGCCTGGCATGCAGCGGGTCTGGCCAATGGCGGCACGGCTTGTGAAGATCCTCCGGGCATCCGTGAAGGCGCTTCGGGCAAGCTTTATCTGGCCTATTTGCGCGACCCCGACGGCAACAAGATCTGCGCCCTGCAGCGTCTAGCCTAGGGCTCCAGTGCGGACAGGTCATGGGCCTGTCCGCAAACTGACGGCCCGGTTGCCAGCCTGCGACCAGACATGGAAATCGAGCTTGTATTTTTCGGCCAATGGTCCAATCTGACTAAATAGTCATTTTGGAGGCTGTCATGACCGGTATAAGGATCGAGGATGTGGCCTTTGTGCGTTTCCAGGTCCCGGACCTGGAGGTCATGAAGTCATTTTTAGACGATTTTGGACTGGAGATTGCGGCGCAAGACACTCGCCGAATCTTTGCCAGGGGCACGGGCACCAACCCCTTTGTGCATGTCAGTGAAATCGGCGAACCGGGCTTTGCCGCCCTTGGCCTGCGCGCCGCTAGCCTGGCTGATCTTGAAATCCTGGCCCAGGCCGAGAACCGCTCAATTACAGCCTTGGATGCGCCGGGCGGCGGCTTTGTCCTGACCCTGACCGATCCCGATGGCCATTTGGTTGAGGTGGTTGCGGGCCAGACACCGGCAAGCCCCCTGCCCGTTCCCGACCATCCCGCCACCAACACAATCACCAGCCATGCCCGTACACATACGCCCAAGCGGATCAAGGCCGGGCCTGCGCATGTGGCGCGGCTTGGCCACTGCGTCTTGAATGTGTCGGACTTTCGCGCCTCCGAGCAGTGGTACAAGGCCAGATTCGGCTTCATCACCTCAGACGAGATTGCGCTAGCGCCCGAGTTTTCAATCGGTGCCTTTTTGCGCTGTGACCGTGGCGAGCGCCCCACCGATCACCACACCCTGTTCCTGATCCAGAGCCCAAACGGCCCAGGCTTCAATCATGCGGCGTTCGAGGTTGCCGATCTGGACGATCTGATGGCCGGGCACGAGCGCCTCAAGGCCTCTGGCCACACGGCCGAATGGGGCATTGGCCGACACATTCTGGGCAGCCAGATTTTCGATTATTGGCGCGACCCTTGGGGTCATACACTGGAACACTGGACCGATGGCGATCTGTTTAACGCCCAGGACGGATCAAACACGGCCAGCCTACAGGACCTGCTCGGGGTTCAGTGGGGCCCAACACCACCGGCGAGCATGGGCTAGCCCGGCAAGATCAATTCGGAGACCACCTTCATGAAACTTGCCACCTTCACAGCGGGCCAGGCCCCAGAACTGGGCATCGTTATCAGTCCAGACCAGATGGTCAGCCTGTCTCGGGCCGCCCCATTGCTTGCTGCTAACATGATCGATCTGATCGCCCGCTGGCCTCAGATCGAGCCCGAGGTGCGCCGCATCGCCCATGAGACCAAGGACGCCCTGGCCATGAACAGCTTGACGCTTCAGGCCCCGATCAAGCGGCCGGGTAAGATCATGGCCATTGGCCTGAACTATGCCGACCATATTGCTGAAAGTGATCTGGGCACCCCCGAGCATCAGCTTTGGTTTACCAAGGCCGTGACCTCCGTTACCGGCCCGTTTGATCCGATCCAGATCCCCAAGGTTTCTCAGGCGGTCGATTATGAGGCCGAGTTGGTCGCTGTGATCGGTGCGGGCGGGCGTCATATTTCAAGGTCGGGCGCGGCGGCTTCGGTGTTTGGCTATTGCGTTGGTAATGATGTGACCGAGCGGGCTTGGCAGCATCGCACGCCGCAATGGTCGCTGGGCAAGAGCTTTGACACCCATGCCCCGATCGGCCCCTGGATCACCACCGCCGACGAGATCGCCGACCCTCATGCCTTGGCCATACGCGGCCTGGTCAATGGCGAGGTTCGCCAAGACTCCAATACCAGCAATCTTGTGTTCAATCTCTGGGACCAGATCGCACATATTTCGCAAGCCATGACGCTGGAGGCGGGCGACCTAATCTTTACCGGCACGCCGGGCGGGGTTGGCGCAGGCTTTAAACCGATGAAGTTTCTGAAATCCGGCGACCGGGTGCGGATCGAGATTGAGGGCCTGGGCGCAATCGAAAATGTTTGCGAGCCGGAGGCCTAAGCATGTCTGCCAAGGCAAGCGAAACCAGTTATGACTGCGATGTCCTGATCATTGGTCTGGGACCAGTAGGGGCTAGCCTTGCCGCCCTCTTGGCCCAGCAGGGGGTCACAAGCCTGGCCATGGATAAGGATGAGGCGGTCTATCCCCTGCCTCGGGCTGCGCATTTTGACCATGAGATCATGCGCCTGTTCCAACAATTGGGTCTGACTGAGGCGGCGCTTAGCCAAAGTCGCCCGGCACCGGCCTATGAGTTTCGCGCAGCAGACGGACAGCTCTTGCTCAATTTCCCGTCCCTTGCCAGCGGCACCGCATCAGGCTGGGCTAGCGGCTATATGTTCAACCAGCCGGGCATTGAACACGCCCTGCGCGCCAAGCTTAGCCAAAGCCCGCTGGTCCAGACCCAGCTAAATTGGCAGTTCAAAAGCCTTGACCAAGACAAGGACGGCGTCACGGCCCAGATCGACACGCCAGACGGCCAGGTCAGCCTGCGCGCGCGCTATCTGGTCGGCTGCGATGGCGCGCATAGCCCCGTGCGTGAAGCGGTTGGCATCAAGCTACTTGATCTTGAATTTGACGAGCCTTGGCTGGTGATTGACGCAGTGGTCAAGGACCCGGCGCTGATGCCCAAGGTGAATTTGCAAATCTGCGACCCTGCGCGCCCGACGACCTGTGTGCTGATGGGACCGGGCCGTCACCGTTGGGAGTTTATGCTGTTGCCGGGCGAGCGTTCGGAAGACGTGCTGCAAGACGCCTTTATCCGCAAGCTTCTGGCCAGTTGGGACTGCGCCCAAAGCGTCGAGATCGACCGCAAGGCCGTCTATCGGTTCCATGGCCTGGTGGCTGAGCATTGGCGCAAGGACAGGGTCTTGCTGGCAGGCGACAGTGCCCATCAGATGCCGCCCTTTGCCGGACAGGGCCTGTGTTCTGGCCTTCGCGACGCGGCCAATCTGGCCTGGAAGCTCAAGGCCTTGATCAAGGATGACGCAAACCCGGCGCTTTTGGATACTTACCAGGCCGAACGCGACCCGCATGTTCGATCGATCATTGGCCTAGCCATTGGCATGGGGCGGGTCGTCTGTACGCTCGACCCCGAGACCGCCGCTCAACGCGATGCAGGCATGTTGGCCCAAAGGGCTGCAGGTGGGTCTGCCCTGCCACCGCCCGCCTCGGCCGCCTTGGCCAATGGCTGCCTGCTGAAAGGCAGTCCTGCGGCCGGTGAGGTCTTCCCACAGCCCTGGGCCGAGACAGAGGGGAAGACCTTGCGCCTCGACGATGTCTTGGGCGACGGGCCATGGCTGATCCAACAAGACACCCTATCGATTGGCGCGCTTGCCCCGTTTGCCGATGCCCTATCGGCCTGGTTTGAGCGAAACAAGGCCCGCGCCGTACTGGTGCGGCCAGATCGCTATGTGTTTGGCACGGGTGATCCAGAGGTCTTGCGCGAGGCCTATGACCGGATGGTGCTGACCAGCAGCGCCGCCTGATCGGCAAGGGTCTGGGCCTCGTCAGGGTCTAGGCCAAATCCGCGCAGAAGGACGGTGCATAATTGCTGGGCCAGGTGGGACGGGTCTAAATCTGGCCCAGCCTCGGTGATCTTGGCAAGCGCGATCTGGGCCACGCCCATGACCATCAGGACGCCAACCTCAATCGAGGGCAGGCTAAACCGTCCACTGTCCCGGCCCGCGGCAATATCCTCTACAATGCCGCGATTAAGCGGGGCATTTAGCGATGTATGCCCGCCTTGAATGCGCAACAAGGCAACGGCGTGTTCCGGCTGTTGGGCGGCAAAACCCAGATAGACGCACAGCCCCCTAACGGTTCGCAAAGCCGGGTCAGAGACATTGGCATTG
>CANGEH010000128.1 GCA_947452665.1 Caulobacteraceae bacterium | reverse complement strand
TAGGGAAAGCCTGCAGCCTTAGTGTCATCAAGGTCTATCAAGGAACCTGCCCATGACCGTCACGCCCTTCACCGTCGCCTGGACCCAAGCCGAGGTCGGCAAGGTGCTCGATCAGGTGCGCGCCTATCCCTTTCCGATGGCCCCGGCTGTGGAGGATGGCTGGTCCTATGGCTGTGACGCCGCCTTCTTAAAAGACATCTGCGCGCACTGGACCGGCGACTATGACTGGCAGGCGGCGATGGCGGGCTTAAATCGCTATCCGCAATTCACAGCAAAGGTTGAGGATTTCGACCTGCATTTTGTGCATGTGGTTGGCGAGGCGGGCGGCAAGCGGCCCTTGCTGCTAACCCATGGCTGGCCCGGTTCGCATTTTGAGTTTTGGGACTCGATTGAAAAACTGGCCTTTCCGAGCCGGTTCGGCGGCAAGGCGGAGGACGCGTTTGATCTGGTCATCCCCTCCCTGCCCGGGTTTGGCTTTTCGTCCAAACCAGCGCGGCCGATTGGCCAAAGAACCACGGCGCGGCTGTTCAATACCCTGATGACCCAGACGCTTGGCTATGACCAATACCTGGCCCAGGGCGGCGACTGGGGCGGGCTGGTGACCTCCTGGCTAGGCTTTGACCATGCCGCGCACGTCAAGGCGATTCACCTCAATATGATCGGGTTTCGCCCCGCGGGCGCGCCGCAGTCAGAGGCCGAGGTCGCCTGGCTGACCCAGACGGGCGCGGCCATGCAGCAATTGGGCGCCTATTTCATGCTCCAGGCCTCAAAGCCGCAATCGATCGGCTGGATGGCGGCGGGCAATCCCGTGGGCCAAGCGGCCTGGATCCTAGAGCGGTTCTATGACTGGTCGGACCTGCGCACCAAGGCCTTGATCGGGGCCTATACCAAGGACCAACTCCTGACCAATATCATGATCTATGTCATGACCGGCTCGTTCACGACGGGGGCCTGGTATTATCGCGGCCTGATTGAGGAGGGCGGCGTGCAATTGACCGAGGGCCAGACCTGTTCCACCCCCACCGCCTTTGCCAATTTCCCCGGTGAGGCCCTGTACAAGGCCCCGCCGCGCAGCTGGGCCGAGCGGGCCTATAATATCACCCGTTGGACCGAAATGCCGACAGGCGGCCACTTTGCCGCCATGGAGGAGCCGGACCTGTTTGTCGCCGATCTCCGGGCCTGGGGCGCATCGGCTTGAACCCTCGCTTCGATTTCTTTTCCGACAATACGGCCGGGGCTACGCCCGAGGCCATGGCTAGTCTTATTGAAGCCAATAGCGGCTTTGCCAGCGGTTATGGCACCGACACCATCACCCAAAGAGCGGCGGACCTTGTGCGCGGCCTGCTCGATGCCGATGCGCAGGTGCGATTTGTCGCCTCCGGCACGGCCGCCAATGCCATCAGCCTGGCGGCCCTTGCCCAGCCGTTCGAGGCGGTGCTGGCGCATGAACACGCCCATATCTTAAAAGACGAGACCGGCGCGCCGGTGCATCTGGGCCATGGGCTCGGCCTGATCGGACTAGAGGGCGAGTCTGGCAAGATCGACCCCACGGCCCTAGCCCGCGCCCTCACCGCCCCTGACAGCGCTCACCGCCAATCACCTGCGGCCCTGTCCATCACCAATACCACCGAATATGGCACCCTCTATACCGAGGCCGAGATCGCAGCCCTGACCGATCAGGCCCGCGCCAAGGGGCTTGGTGTGCACCTGGACGGGGCAAGACTGGCCAATGCCGCGGCCTCGGGTCTAGATTTGAAGGCGATCAAGGGCCTTGGCGTCGATCTGCTGGTGTTTGGCGGCACCAAGGCAGGGATGCCGCCGACCGAGGCCCTGGTGGTGTTTAATCCGAAGCTTGCCCGGCGCCTAGATGCGCGCCTGAAACAGGCTGGGCAATTGCCGTCCAAAGGCCGCTTCTATGCCGCGCCCTGGATTGGGATGATTGAAACCGGCGCCCTGATCGCCCATGCAGCCCATGCCAATGCCATGGCCAGGCGCTTGGCCGAGCTGATGCCGTTTGCAGTCGCGCATAAGGTCGAGGCCAATGCCGTATTTGCCAATCTGCCCGAGCCAGCGCTTACCGCCCTCTTGGCCAAGGGGATTATGGTGCACAGGGTTGAGGACGGCAGTGTGCGGTTCATGTGCTCTTGGGCGACAAAACCTGAGGCCGTGGACGCCCTAGGCGCTGTGCTCAAAAGCCTTGGCTAGGGCCTGAACGGTTTGGCCAAGACGGCTTGCTCGGACCGAAACGGAGGGGCAGTATGTCACCAAGACATGGGGAATATCGGATGCTGATGCGCGGGCTGGTTTTGGCATTTTTGATCGCAGGCCGGGCGGCGGCGGCTGATTTCACCACGGTCACGCCGGACCAACTGACCTGGCGCGAAGTGCCCAATAGCCATGGCGTGCGCGCAGCCGTCGTCTCGGGCGACCCCTCCAAACCCGGCCTCTATGTCATTCGCGTGCGGTTTCCGCCCCATATCATGGACAGGCCGCACACCCACAGCCAAGATCGCTATGTCACCGTCCTTGAAGGCCGCTGGGTGGCAGGAACTGGCGCGCAATTCGACCCGGCAGCGGCCAAGCCCATGCCTGCGGGCAGCTATATGTTCCACCCGGCAGGCGCCGTACACTGGGACGGATCAAACAGCGCTGAGCCAGCGCTTGTCCAGATCATCGGCATGGGGCCTGTGACCTCGGCGGATGTCGATCCCGCCCAGCCTTCTTGGGTAAAGACCGATACTGAAGTCGCAAACAAGGGCTTTTAGCGGCGCGAGCATCGCGTTCAAATCAAAGGCTAGGGGTTTCTAGGTCCCACCCTAGACCGCGCGCGGCAGGACAAAGGCAACCCTCAATCCCGGCCCCTGACCATTGATTTCGCCAGGCCCCTCATCCAGATCGAGCCGACCCTCATGGGCCTGGGCAACCGCGGCGACCAAGGACAGGCCAAGGCCTGCGCCCGGCAGGCTACGGCTATTTTCCAGGCGCACAAAGCGCTGCACCACCCGTTCGCGGTCCTGGGGCGGCACGCCGGGGCCGGTATCAGTGACCGAAAACTCTACCTCACCTGATGCGCGCCGGCGTAAGCGCAGCATGATCGCCCCGCCGCTTGGCGTATATTTGACCGCATTATCCAAAAGATTGGCCAGGGCCTGGGCTATGAATTCCTGATTGCCCTTAACGCGCAAATACGGCGTGGCCTCAAACTGAAAATCAATGTCGCGGTCTTCACACAGGGGGGCGTAAAGCTCGGCAATCTTGGCCGTAAGGTCACCGGCATCGAATAGGGACTGATCCGGGGCCTCGCCCGCAGACTGCAGTCTCGCAATGGCCAGCACGGTGTTAAACGTGCTCAAGACCCCGTCGGCATCCTCTAGGGCCTGGACTAGGGCGGCCTCAGCATCGCCCTTGCCGTTTTCAACATCGATCAGGGCCAGCTCCAGCCGCGTGCGCAGCCGCGTCAGGGGCGAGCGTAGATCATGCGCGATCGCATCGCCGACATGGCGCAGACCGCCGATCGAGCGCTCCAGCCGATCCAGCATGTCATTCATGCCCGCGGCCAATTCGTCAAACTCGTCGCGCACGCCGCGCAGCGGAATACGAACCCTAAGATTGCCGCCCTGCACCTCGGTCACGACCTGGTTCAGCCTGGCCATGGCACGGCTGACATTGCCACTGACCACCAAGCCTCCGGCCAGGCCAAGCAGGATCACCAATGCCCCGGCCCCCCAGATCGCGCGCACAATCTTCAGCACAAAGGACTCGCCCGCACCAATATCCAGCCCGACAAACAAGGTGGCCCCATTGGCCAACCGTATCTGCTGGCCCCGCGCGGCGCTCTTGATCACCGTCCCATCCGGATCGGTCTGGGTCAGTTTAAAGCTAGCACTGACCTGGTCACCGGCCTTGGGCCCCTGGTCCAGATCAACCGGAGACACAGCCAGTGTGCCGGTCATGCGCTTGCCGGTCTTGTCGCTGAGCAAATAGACAAAGGCCCGGCCATCGCCTGTGCGCTCGATCAGGGCCAGATTAAGCCCATCCATACCAGCTTGCCGATAGGTGCCCAGCAAGGACTGGATTTCACGGCTAATCTCGCCATCGGCCCGGCGGCTGACCTCGCCGGCGGTCACGCCATAAATATAGGCCAAAAACGCGCTGGCAGCGGCGGCAAACAGGGCCAAAAATAGCAGGGTCAGGCGAAAGGGTGTGTTGCGAAACACAGACGGCAGGCGAATTTGCCTAGGCATCGAGCCGATAACCTGCGCCGCGCACGGTCTGCAACATGGGCCGGTCAAAGCCCTTATCGATCTTGGCCCTCAGCCGCGAAATATGCACATCAATCACATTGGTCTGGGGGTCGAAATGATATTCCCAGACCTTTTCCAGCAGCATGGTGCGGGTCACAGACTGACCGGCATGGCGCATCAAATATTCCAGCAATTGAAACTCGCGCGGTTGCAGATCGATTTCTTGGGTCTGGCGGCGGACCATGCGGCTGATCAGGTCCATTTCCAGATCCCCGACCTTGATCAGGGTCTGCATACCGCCGCTGTCGCGCCGACGCCCCAAGGCCTCGATCCGGGCCGAAAGCTCGACAAAGGCATAGGGCTTGACCAGATAATCATCACCGCCCGCCTTTAGGCCCGCGACCCGGTCATCAATCTCGCCAAGTGCCGATAGGAACAGGACCGGGGTCTGGTCCCCGGCCTGACGCAGGGCCTCGACCATGCTGAGGCCGTCCATATTGGGCATCATCCGGTCGACCACCAGCACATCAAAGCCGCCATCACGGGCGGCATCCAGGCCCAATACGCCGTCGGCGGCATGCACGCAGATCAGACCCGCCTCGCCAAGGCCGCGCACCATGGCGGCCGCGGCCTCCAGATCGTCCTCGACTATCAGTATCTTCAAGGCCGCCTCCCCAAGCCTGCAACCATGGCCAGACCCCGCTTTTGGGGCCTGGCCATGGTGTGAGGCTATTTTTCTAGCTTGATAAGGATGAACAAGGTCCTTCCATCGCGATAGACCAGCAGCAAGACGCCTTCACGTCCAGCCGTCTTGGCCGCTGCAACGGCGCTGACCACATCGCTCGGGCTCAAGGCGGCCTTGTCACCGGCGCGGACAATCACGTCCCCGGGCTTGAGGCCCTTTTGACCCGCATCCGAGCTGACGCCAACGCCGGTAATCACCACGCCCTTGACCGTAATGGGCAGTTCAAACTGTTTGCGATTGGCCGCGTCCAGAGGGGCAAGCATCATACCCAAAACGCTAGGACGGTCTGACTTGGGCGAGCCTGGCTTGTCCTCGGAGGGGGCGTTGTCGTCCTTGCCCGCCAGTTGGGACTCAGGCGGACGCGTGCCAGCCTTGAACTCGATCGTCTTGGGCTTACCTTCGCGCACGATTTCAAGGCGGATGGCATCGCCAGCCCGGGTGCGAGCCACTTCGCGGGTCATTTCGGCCGAGGTGCCAACCGACTTGCCATTCACGGCCGTCACCACATCGCCCGACTGCACCCCGCCCTTTTCGGCAGGACCGCCCGCAACCAGTTCAGCAATAATCGCGCCCTTGCGCGATGGCAGGCCCATGGCGGCGGCCATTTCCGGGGTAAAGTTTTGGATCTGGGCGCCCATATAGCCGCGCGTCACCTTGCCATTCTTGATCAATTGCTTGGTCACAGAATCGGCCACATCGGCCGGAATGGCAAAGCCGATCCCGACCGAGCCGCCAGACGGCGAGAAGATGGCCGAATTAACCCCGATCACACGGCCATAAATATCAAAGGTCGGACCACCCGAATTGCCGCGATTGATCGAGGCATCAATCTGGATGAAGTCGACAAAGGTCTCGCCAATATCGCGGCCATAGGCCGAGACAATCCCGGCTGTCGCGGTGCCGCCGAGGCCAAAGGGATTGCCAACCGCAATCACCCAGTCGCCAACGCGCGGGCGAGCAGAATCTTCGAAATTCACGAAGGAATAGCCCGTGCCCTCAACCTTGAGCACGGCCAGGTCTGTGGCTTCATCGCGGCCAACCACGGTGGCCTTCAGTTCACGCTCATCCTTGAGCACAACCTTGATCTCGGCGGCGTTTTCGACCACGTGATTATTGGTGACGATATAGCCGTCGCCAGAAATGAAGAAGCCCGAACCTGACGATTGCGGGGCTGGACCCTTGGGCTCAGCCGAAGGCGCGCCCTCTGGGCCTTCTTCTTGCGGCGCACCCGGAATCGCAAAGGGAAAGCCCTCTAGGCCAGGAATCTTGCGGCCCGTACGCGGATCAATCCGGCCTTCAGGCTTGCCGGTCACATCAATCTGGACCACGGCGGGGGAGACTTTTTCGACAATATCGGCAAAGGACAGGGGCGCGCCCGGCGGCGGCGCAAAGATTGGCGCGCCAGACGTCTGGATGAGTTGGCCCTTGCCCGTCTGGGCCGAGGCGGGGGGGAAGGCAAAACCAATACCAACCATGGCGG
>CANGEH010000127.1 GCA_947452665.1 Caulobacteraceae bacterium | reverse complement strand
TCCTCAAATCGGATCAGGCAGCACAGGCCGCAGCCGTCACACAGACTCTCCCATTCGCGGGGATTCATCTGGCGCAGCGATTTTGTTTCCCAAAAAGGTTTGTGCTTCATGACCAAGGCGTCCTAAACGCAACCGACCCAAACGCCAAGCAAAGCCTTGAGATCCCCTCATGGCTTTCAAACCCAGGATATAGTGCTCTGAACGCCCGCGCCCCCATTGTTGCATTGAAAGACGTTAATCTGGCCGATGGATCGGTCATGCTGTTTGACGGGGTTGATATTGCCCTAGACAGCCGCGTGCGCGCCTGTCTGGTTGGTCGCAATGGGGCGGGCAAGTCGACCTTGTTGAAAATGCTGGCCGGAGAAATCTTGCCCGATGCCGGCAACCGCGTCGTGACCCCAGCGACGCGCATGGTCATAGTACCACAAGAGCCGCAGATCACCGGTGCCAGCCTGCGCGACTACTGCACCCAAGGCGGGGCCATGGATTATGAGGCGGATGCGGCGCTCGAAACCTTTGGTCTCGATCCCGAACGCGGCACGACCGGCCTTTCGGGCGGTGAGATCCGCCGGGTCGCCCTAGCGCGCGCCTTTGCCGAGCAACCCGATGTTCTCTTGCTGGACGAGCCGACCAACCATCTGGATATTTTCGCGATTCAGACCCTGGAGGCCGAACTGGCCGCCTGCCGCTGCGCGGCCCTGATTGTCAGCCACGACCGGGCGTTTCTCGAGCGGGTCACACAGCGCTGTTTTTGGCTCGAAAATCGCAAGGTCCGGCGCTTGGACAAGGGCTTTACCGCCTTTGACGAATGGAGCGAAAAGGTTGCCGAACAGGAGGCCGATGAGGCCCGGCGGCTGGACAAGCAGATCCAGAAGGAAAACCACTGGATGCTGCGCGGCGTGACCGCCCGCCGCGCCCGTAATGAGGGACGTCGCCGCAAACTGGTTGCCTTGCGCGAACTGCGCAAAGAAAACATGCGCGATCAACGCGGCCCGATGGTTATGGGCGTCGATGCCGGCAGCCAATCTGGCCAGCGGGTGATCGAGGCCAAGGGCGTTACCAAGCTTTGGGGCGAGCGGGTCATTTTCGAAAACTTCTCGACGCGGATCCTGCGCGGCGACCGGATTGCCGTGGCTGGGCCTAATGGTGCGGGCAAGACCACCCTGGTTAAGCTGTTACTGGGTCAGATCGCCAGCGATGCGGGCTCGGTCAAGCTGGGCTCTAATCTCGAAATCCTCTATGTCGACCAGGCCCGAGCAGGCCTGAAAGTGACCGACACGCTTTGGGACGTGCTGGCCCCCGATGGCGGCGACCAGATCATGGTGCGCGGCAATCCGCGCCACATTGCCGCCTATGCCAAGGACTTCCTTTTCCGTGACAGCCAGTTGCGCCAACCCGTGACCAGCCTGTCGGGCGGCGAACGTAACCGCCTTCTACTGGCCAAGGCCCTAGCCTCGGCCGCCAATCTGATGGTGCTGGATGAGCCGACCAATGATCTAGATATGGATACGCTGGACCTGCTCGAAGACCTGCTGAGCGATTATGAAGGTACCTTGATCCTGGTCAGCCATGACCGCGACTTTATCGATCGTTTGGCAACCTCAACCATTGCCCTTAATGGCCATGGCAAGATTGTCGAGACCCCGGGCGGCTGGACCGATCTATTGGCGCAAAATCCAGGCTTCTTCGACAAGGCCGAGATCAAGATACCGGTCAAGTCCGCCCCCGCAGCAGCAGTTGTGCCTGCCGCTGCCAAAAAGCCCGTTAAATTGACCTATAAGGACCAGCGCCGTCTGGAGGAGCTTGAAGGCCTGATCGCCAAGCTGCCCGGCGACATTATTGCCCTAGAGCAGCAGCTCGAAGATTCAGGCCTGTTCACACGCGACCCCAAGGCCTTTGCCAAGATAACGGCCAATGCCGAGCATCTGCGCAAGACCTTGGCCGCGTCTGAGGAAGAATGGCTAGCGCTGGAGGAAAAGCGCGAGGCCCTGGCCTAGGCCCTACTTGGGGCCCCAATCTAGGCCCGAGACCTGGCTAGTTGCCCGTATTGATCTGCTCGCGGGCAACGGCCAGAAGCTCTTCCATCTTGCGGCGAATTTCAGACTCCGTTGTCGGTAGGCCCGAGCCGCTAAGGTCGGTCAGGACCTTGCGCAGAACATCGTCATCGCCAGGCTGCTCAAAGTCGGCCTTCACAATAACCTTGGCATAATCGTCCGCATTTTCCAGACCCATCAGGCCAGCGGCCCAAAGACCCAGCAATTTGTTGCGACGTGCAATTGCCTTGAACTCAAGATCATTTTCGCGGGCGAACTTGTTTTCAAAACCTTTTTCGCGGTCATCGAACGTTGTCATGGGAACCTCAAATCGCAAATCGAGATCGATGCTTATCGTGTGTTACCCTTACCTGCAATCATCAAACCACCCCTTGACGTTTATGCGGTGTGGATGGTTTGCGCCGGTTGCGACTATCCGCTAGGCTAAATCATACCTTTTATAGGTCTGGGGCCGAGTCGGCGGCGTGCGCGAGACATTCGGTCGCACACCGTGGTCTGGCGCCCAAACCACCAATCTCCTTCGGGAAAGCCGACCGATTATGACTCGCCGCAAGAAGATTTACGAAGGCAAGGCCAAGATCCTTTACGAGGGACCTGAACCGGGCACCTTGATCCAGTATTTTAAAGACGACACCACCGCCTTTAATGCCGAGAAAAAGGCCGTGCTCGAAGGCAAGGGCGTGATCAATAATCGCATCAGCGAATATATTATGATCAAGCTCAATAGCGTCGGTATCCAGAACCATTTCATCAAGCGCATGAATTTGCGCGAGCAGCTGATCCGCGAAGTCGAGATCATCCCGCTCGAAGTGGTCTGCCGTAATATTGCTGCGGGCTCCTTGTCGACCCGGTTCGGACTGCCTGAGGGCCAGGCCCTGCCCCGCTCGATCCTTGAATTCTATTATAAGGACGACAAGCTCAACAGCCCGATCGTCACCGAAGAGCATATTACCGCCTTCAACTGGGCCACGACCCAAGAAATTGACGACATGATGGCCATGACCTTACGGGTCAATGACTTCCTGAGCGGCCTGTTCGGCGCGGTTGGCATTACCCTAGTCGATTTTAAAATCGAATATGGGCGTGTTTTTGAGAATGATTTTCCGCGCATCATCCTGGCGGACGAGATCAGCCCCGATAGCTGCCGCCTCTGGGACTCGGTCACCAATGAAAAACTCGACAAGGACCGGTTCCGCCGTGACCTGGGCGGGGTGATTGAAGGCTATACAGAGGTTGCCCGCAGGCTCGGTATCATGCAGGAGATGCCCACCGTGATTCAAGGAGGCAAGATCACATGAAGGCCAAGGTCCACGTCTTTTTGAAACCCGGCGTGCTCGATGTTCAGGGCAAGGCGATTGAGGGCGCGGTCCACGCGCTCGGCTTCGGCGGCGTCAGCGGCGTACGCGTTGGCCGCATGATCGAGTTTGACATTGCTGGCGATGACCGCGCCAAGGCTGAAGCCGAGGTCAAGGCCTTGTGCGACCGCCTGCTCGCCAATACGGTGATCGAAAGCTATAAGGCGGAATTGATCTGAGATGAAGTCCGCTGTCATTGTCTTTCCAGGTTCCAATTGCGACCGTGACTGTAAGGTCGCGATCGAGCGCTCGACCGGATCATCTGTCGATATGGTCTGGCATCAGGAAACCGCCCTACCGTCTGGGCTTGACCTGATCGTCCTGCCGGGCGGTTTTTCTTATGGCGACTATCTGCGATGCGGGGCCATGGCTTCGCTGTCGCCCGTGATGGCCGAGGTCAAGGTGGCGGCTGAACGCGGCGTGGCCGTGGTCGGGATCTGTAATGGCTTTCAGGTCCTGTGCGAGGCGGGCATGTTGCCCGGTGCCTTGCTGCGCAATGAGGGGCTGAAATATATCTGCAAGGCCGTGACCCTCGATGTGGTCAATGCCCAGACCCGGTTTTCGTCCGGTTATGCCCAGACCCGCGAGGCGGTGATGACCGTCGGTAATGGCGAGGGCAATTTCTTTGCCGGCGAGGCTGAGTTGGACCGGATTGAGGGCGAGGGCCAGGTGGTGTTTCGCTATCGCGACAATCCCAATGGCTCGGCGCGCGACATTGCCGGAATCGTCAATGCCAAGGGCAATGTTCTGGGCCTGATGCCACACCCAGACCGCTCGTTTGAAGCAGAGCTTGGCTCGGCAGACGGCGCAATCTTGTTCCAAACCGCGCTCGCCAGCGCCTAGTCACGGCCTAACCGAATGCTGAACGCCTTGACACGGGCGGATGGCTTAGCCGAACAATGGTTTTAGTTATCGGCTTGTGGTTGGGAGATGAGGCATGTTCGGCACTTATGGGACAAAGATCTGGCGATTGGCGGCCTTGGGCCTAATCGTGACCCTGCCGCTGCATGCGGTAGCTGCGCCCAAGTCTGCGCTCGTGAGCGAGATTCCGGCCAAATTTGTTGAACCATCGGGCCTTATGGGCTTTGAGCGTCGCACGGTCATGATCCCCATGCGCGACGGTGTGAAGCTCAATACCGTAATCCTGATCCCCAAGGGCGCCAATCGCGCGCCAATCTTGCTGACCCGCACACCCTATGGCGCCGATGTCCTGACGCGAAACCATCAAAGCACGCATTTGGAATCGGTCCTGCAGGGCTATGACAATGTCGCCGATGTGATTGTCGAGGGCGGCTATATCCGCGTGGTTCAGGATGTGCGGGGCAAGTATGGCTCTGAAGGCGATTATGTGATGAACCGGCCCCTGCAAGGCCCGCTCAACCCAACCAAGGTCGATCACGCCACCGACACTTATGACACGATCGATTGGCTGGTGAAAAACCTTGCCCAATCCAATGGTAAGGTTGGCATTATCGGTATTTCCTATGACGGCTTTACCCCGCTTATGGCCCTCGTAAATCCGCACCCGGCGCTAAAGGTTTCGGTGCCGATGAATCCCATGGTCGATGGCTGGCGCGATGACTGGTTTCATAATGGCGCCTTCCGATCCTATGGGCTGGATTATGTCTATGAGCAGGAAGCCAGCCGCAAGAATGAGATCCTTTGGCCCTTTAGCCATCATGATGAATATCAAGCCGCACTAGAGGCGGGCTCTGCGGGCGAAATTGGTCGTCGCTATGGCCTAGAACAGCTCGGATTTTGGAAAAGACTGACTGAACACCCGGCCTATGACCCGTTTTGGCAACAACAGGCCATGGATACAATCTTGAAGGATCAACCGCTCAAGGTGCCTGTCCTACTGGTCCACAGCCTGTTCGATCAGGAAGACAATTATGGCGCGCCCGCCGTCTATAAGGCCATTAAGCCAAACGATAAGGCCGGCAATATGGTCTATATGGTCATGGGCCCCTGGAGCCATGGCGGCGAACTGGATGAGGGCTCTAGCCTAGGGGCCGTTAAATTTGATCAAGACACGGCCAAGCAGTTTCGCCGCGATATCCTAGCCCCATTCTTGGCCCATTATCTCAGCGATGCCGCCCCGCCCCTGACCCTGCCGACGGTCAGCGCATTTGAGACCGGCACCAATCGCTGGCGCAAGCTGGACCAATGGCCAATTGCCAAGCCAGACACGGCCCAGCGCCTCTATCTGCAAGCTGGTTTTACCGCCAGCTTAAGCGCCCCCACCGGCGAGGCCGGGGCCATGGATGACTATGTTTCCGATCCCGCCAAGCCTGTGTCCTATCGCCTGCCGCCCATCCGACCGTCCTATGCCGACGATTCCAGCTGGGCGCAGTGGTTGACCGATGATCAGCGCTTTGCCGCGACCCGCACGGATGTGCTGGCCTATAAGACCGATGTGCTCAAGGCCCCGGTTACTGTATCGGGCAATCCCATGGTCAATCTGGTCGCCTCAACCACGGGAACCGATGGCGATTTTGTCGTCAAGCTGATCGATGTCTATCCGGACGAGGTGGCATCAGACCCGCAAATGGGCGGTTATCAATTGCCCGTGGCGATGGAAATCTTCCGCGGCCGCTATCGCCAAGGCCTGGACAAGGCCGTGGCCATCACGCCCGACAAGCCCCTGACCTATCGCTTTGCCCTGCCAACCACCAACCACGTCTTCTTGCCCGGGCACAGGATCATGGTCCAGGTCCAGTCAAGCTGGTTCCCGCTCTATGACCGCAACCCCCAGACCTTTGTCGACAACATCTTCTTTGCCAAGCCCGCCGACTTCAAAAAGGCGACCATCAAGGTGTTTCGCAGTGCTAGCCAGCCCAGCTATGTCGAACTGCCGCTCGGCCAGCCCTGACAGGCTTGGCACGGTTGACTCCTTGGCCCCGCCGAGGCATACACGCCCCTCCCCGCTGCCAGAGTGATTTGGCGGCGCCGGGGTTTATGACGGGTGATCTAAAGCCGCCGTTGCAATCGCCGTCCCAGTCTCGGGGCAGCCGGCTCGGATCGAAGTAAAGAGAAGTCTATGTCAAAGCGTCATTCCGCTAAGTACAAACTCGACCGCC
>CANGEH010000126.1 GCA_947452665.1 Caulobacteraceae bacterium | reverse complement strand
GCCATGTCCAAAAGGGCGTCCTGGGTCAGGGCCGTCCGCGCTTGGCGCAATAGAGTATGATTGTTCATCGTCCCCCCAACTCAAAAAGGCTCAAGGGCTTCGGGTCAGGGAATACACCTGAATGGCGATTCTAGGCGTCTGACTTTTTGCGCTAGAACCCTTCCTATACGCTCACACCCCCGTCTCCAAGGCATAGTTTATGCAATAATGACTAATTAGTCGCAAAATTGTCACCGAGCCGATTAAACTGAACAATTCAGTCTAGCACGCTCGGTGACAAGTTTATACGATAATTAAAACTACCCAATTAAAACCAGAACAGAACGAACGCACAAGGCGATCAAGACCAGACTGGAAAGTGCAAATACCAAGAAGCGGATCGCCACGCGATTGATCGTGCCTTGAACCAAGGAATGGATAATCCGCAAGCCGACATAGGCCCAGGCCAATGCAACATTGGTGGCATCGGTTTGGCCCGACAATTGCAGATAAAAGATCAAGGCATAGAACAGGGTCGGCTGTTCCATCAGGTGGTTGTAATTATCGGCCACCTGGCGTGCACCATCGGGCAAGACGCTCAAAGAGCCGGGAAAGCGGGCGTCTTGTGGATCTAGGCCCGATTTTTGCATGGCGGGTATGCGCGTGGCATACATCCAGAACCAGACCACAAGGCTCCAGGCCACCAGGGCCAATACGGGGGTCAATAGGTTTGTCATTGTGTCTCTTCCCTTGATCGGCCCGGCCTAGGACTGCCGGGCGCATTAACCGTGCGAACATGACGGGCCTCGCCCACAGCGCCAAGCCAAAAAAACGCTCGCCGCCAGTATCTGAATGGTGATTACTAGGCCAAAGCCGTTCAGGACCACGACCCATGACCCAGCCTATGCCGCCGCTCGATCTCTTGATCCAAAATGGCCTGATTATTGACGGCTCGGGCCAGTCGGGCTTTGTCGGCAGTGTTGGCATTCGCGGCGGCAAGATTGTCGCGGTCGGGGCGGTAGAAGGCCCAGCCATCCGCGTGCTAGAGGCGAACGGGGCCCTGATCACGCCGGGCTTTGTCGATATCCATACCCATTATGATGGCCAGGCGACCTGGGACGGCGTCCTGGCCCCCTCCTCGATCAATGGCGTGACCTCAATTGCTATGGGCAATTGCGGCGTTGGCTTTGCTCCGGCGCGCAAGGACAAGCATGACTGGCTGATTGCCCTATTGGAAGGCGTCGAGGATATTCCCGGCACAGCGCTGGCTGAGGGCCTAACCTGGGACTGGGAAACTTTTCCGGAATATTTGGACGCCTTGGGGCGGCGCCGGTTTAGCGTCGATATTGGCGCGCATGTGCCCCACGCCGCTTTAAGAGCCTATGTCATGGGCGACCGTGGCGGCGATCACCAAGAGCACCCCAGCCCAGCCGAAATCGCCGAGATGGAGCGCCTGATCCTAGAGGCCTTAAACGCCGGGGCCATAGGCTTTTCCACCTCCCGCACCTATGTGCATCGCTCGCGCAGCGGCGATACGATCGGCACCCTATCGGCAACCGAGGCCGAATTGATGGGGGCCGCCCGCGCGATCAAGACGGCAGGCAGGGGCGTGATCCAACTGATCTCTGATGCCTATCTGACCCCCGATGACGGCTTTGCCGAACGCGAGCTGGACCTGATTGCCAACCTGGCCAGGGCCAGCGGTCAGCGCCTATCCTTTACCGTGCAACAGACCGACGATGCGCCCGACCGCTGGCGCTATATTGCCGATAAGGTCGCGGAGATGGCCAAGGCTGGCCTGCCCGTCTCCATGCAGGTCGCACCAAGGCCGCTAGGCGTGATCTTGTCCTTTGCCGCCACGGTCAATCCCTTCTTCCTGACCCCCACCTATCGCAGCCTGATCGGGCTTGAGCTTGAGGCCCGCCTCAAACAGCTCGCCCTGCCCCATATCCGCAGCCAAATCCTGGCCGAGCATGTTGGCATCCAGCCCCCCGGCATGGCGGCCGGGATTGTTCAGGGCTTTGGTAAGATGTTTCGCATGACCGATCCGGTCGATTATGAACCGACACCGGACCAGTCGCTTAAGGCGCATGCTGAGGCCTTGGGGCTAGATGCGGCGGCCTATGCCTATGACACCCTGCTTGAAGAGGGTGGTCATAGGCTGCTCTATCAGCCCTTGATCAATTATGCCCGCGGCGACCTGTCGGATGTCTATGGCATGATGACCGCTGATCACACCCTATATGGCCTGTCCGATGGCGGCGCGCATTGCGGCACGATTTGTGATGGCAGCTTTCCGACCACATCACTGGCGCTCTGGAGCCATGGCGACAAGGCCGGCCGCAAGATTGCGCTAGAGACCCTGATCCATGGTTATACCCGCCGCAATGCCGAGCATGTGGGCTGGATGGACCGGGGCCTGATCGCGCCAGGCATGTTGGCCGATATCAATGTCATCGATCTTGAGGGCTTGTCCCTTAGCCCGCCACAGATTGTTCAGGACCTGCCCGCAGGCGGCACGCGCCTTTTACAAGCCGCCCACGGTTATCGCTGGACCATTAAGAGCGGCCTTGTGACCTTTGAGGACGGCGAATGGACCGGCCTGTTGCCAGGCCGGCTTCTGCGCGGTGATCAGGTGGCGGTGGCCGCCTGATCCTTGGGCGTCTCTAGCTGGTTTTCCCATTTGGCAACCACCACAGAGGCCACCGAATTGCCAACCACATTGGTGGCGCTGCGGCCCATATCCAGCAAGTGATCGACGGCCAGGATCAATAACAGGCCCGCTTCTGGGATTTTGAAATAGGCAAGCGTTGCGGCAATCACCACCAAGGAGGCGCGCGGCACCCCGGCAATGCCCTTAGACGTGATCATCAAGAGCAGCAGCATGGTGATCTGCTGGCCAATGCTCAGTTCAATGCCATAGGCCTGGGCGATAAACAGGGTGGCAAAGGTGCAATACATCATCGAGCCATCGAGATTGAACGAATAGCCCAATGGCAGCACGAAACTGGCAATCTTGCGCGAAACGCCAAATTTTTGCAGTTGCTCAAGCGTGCGCGGATAGGCGGCCTCTGAGCTGGCGGTCGAAAAGGCGAGCAAGACCGGCTCGCGGATCATGCCAAACAGGCCAATCCCGCGCCTGCCCATAATAACGACGGCCGCGATCAGCAATAGGGCCCAAAGCACGCCCAGTGACAGATAAAACCCGCCAATGAATTTGGCATAATTGAGCAAGATGCCGAGGCCTTGGGTCGCCACGGTCGAGGCCAGGGCGGCAAAGATCGCAAACGGTGCAAACAGCATCACATAGCTGGTGATCTTGAGCATGACCTGAGCGATCTGCTCGGCCAGTTGCAAAACCGCCGGGGCCTTGTCTTCAATCGATGAAATCGCGGTGCCGACAAACACCGAGAACACGACAATCTGCAAGATCTCATTATTGGCCATGGCCTCGATAATGGATTTGGGCACCAGGTGGGTAATAAAGTCCTTCAAGGACAGGGTGCTGGAATCCACCGCACTGGTGGCCGTGGCCTCAGGCAAGGGCAGGCCAAGCCCAACACCGGGGGCCAGCAAATGCACCATAAACAGGCCAATGGTTAGGGAGACGATCGAGGCGCTGATAAACCAGGCCATGGTCTTGGCCCCAACCCGGCCAATGGTCGCGGCATCCTCCATATGGGCAATACCAACCACAAGGGTGGAAAACACTAGGGGCGCAATAATCATCTTGATCAGGCGCAAAAATATATCGGTGATGATGTTTAGGCCGCCGGCTGCGGCCTTGACCTGAGCTGGATCGGTTAGGGTCTGGTTCAGGACAAACCCGACCAGAATACCCAGCAGCATGGCCGCCATCACAAAATAGGTAAAACGCCGATTCATCTGCAAAGCCCCCAAGACTGCTGTCGCCCTGACCTTTGCACAATTGAGAGCGACTTGTCGCGGGAGTCAGGCCTTTTTGAGAAATTCTGTGCGCAGAACCAGACCCTTAACCTTTTCAACCCGGCACTCAATCTCGTCCGGATCGCCGGTCAGGCGGATGCCCTTAACAAGCGTGCCGCGCTTTAGGGTCACGGACGTGCCCTTGACCTTGAGATCCTTGATCAGGGTGACATTGTCCCCATCGGCCAAGAGCGTGCCATTGCTGTCACGGGTTTCCATGCATTATTCCTGACGGCAAAAGGCTGGGACTAGCCGTTTGGCTTGCCCTTTTTTGATTTTGGCTTTTTGGGAAAGAAGGGCTTGCCCTCGCCCGGCGTCGGGCGCTTGTCATAGGACGCTTTTTTCTCAAAAGGCGGCTTGGCACCAAAGGCTGGCTTCTTGTCGGGATTAAACGGCCGGGCTGGGCGTGGGCCTTCGGCCGCACCATCAATCGGATTCCATTCGCGCGCAGGCTTGGCCTGGGCTGCTGGCTTGCCATAAGCCTTGCGCGCGGGTGCCTCGCCTTCGGCGCGCGGTGCTGAGTCCCTTGGCACGAAGGGCTTTGATCGTGGTGCTACATCCCTTGGGGCAGCGTCCCTAGGGGCTGCGTCTCTGGGTGCAAAATCCTTCGGCGCTGACTCGCGTGGCACAAAATCGCGCTTGGGCGCTGGCCGCGGGGCATATTGGCGCGGCGCAACGTCTCTGGCGCCACTGTCACGCGGGCTAGCACCGCGCGGCGCACCACCGCGTGGACCGTCTCGGCCACCCCCGCCGCCGCGGGCACCGGCCGGGGCAACGGCCGGTTCAATCCGCATGTCCTGATCTTGACCGCTTTCGGCCGCCGCCTTGATCGCAGCGGTAAAGCGCTGTTCAGCTTCCTTGCTGATCTCGAACTTGGTCTCGCGATCAAAAATCTTGATCTGGCCAATATCCTTCTTGGTGACATGGCCTGCGCGGCAGATCAGCGGGATGAGCCATTTTGGATCGGCATTGTTCTGACGGCCGGTTGAGAGACGAAACCAAACCACGTCTTCGGGTGCCAAGCGCTCGGGTCGGCCGCCATCGCGGTCAAAGCCGCGGTCCTGGCCCCGGTCGCGATCATTGCCCCGGTCACTGCCGCGGTCCTGGCTGGTGCGCGAAGGCGGGGCGAGGCTAGCGCGCGGATCATCAAACATATCCTCGGGCGCAGGCAAGGCCGCCTGACGCATGCGGATCAGGGCGGTGGCAATCTCCATTGGCGTACGCGTCGCCAAGATGGCGGTGGCCAGGGCCACTTCTTCCTCGGTGCCGGTCTCGGTCAGGGTCGGATCTTCAAGCAGACGCTTCATATCGCCCGCGCGAATGTCTTCGGCCGTCGGTGGGCCGCTCCAGACCGCTTCAATATTGGCAGACGACAAGATCTGCTCGACCCGGCGACGGCGCTGATAAGGGGCCAGAAGCACAGACACCCCCTTGCGACCAGCGCGGCCCGTTCGGCCAGAACGGTGCAAGAGCCCTGCCCGATTGACCGGCAGATCGGCATGGATCACCAGGCCAAGGTCTGGCAGGTCAAGGCCGCGGGCGGCCACATCGGTCGCAACACAAACCCGCGCCCGGCCATCGCGCAGGGCCTGCAGGGCATCGGACCGCTCGCGCTGGGACAATTCGCCCGAAAGGGTCACCACATCAAAGCCGCGTTCGCGCAGGCTGGAATAAAGCCGGCGCACGGTCTCGCGCGTCGAGCAGAACACCAAGGCCCCTGGCGCATCAATATGGCGCAGAACATTGACCACGGCGCGCTCGACCTCATTGGGTGCAACACTAATGACGCGGTATTCAATATCGCCATGCGGTTCGTTTAGGCTGGTTGTGTCAATGCGCACCGCATCGCGCTGGAACCGGCGGGCAAGCGCGGCAATATCCTTGGCAATCGTTGCCGAGAACAGAAGGGTGCGCCGCTCGGTCGGGGCCGCATCGAGGATGAATTCGAGATCCTCACGAAAGCCCAGATCGAGCATTTCATCGGCCTCGTCGAGCACGGCCACCTTTAGGCCTGACAGGTCCAGATGGCCGCGCTCAATATGGTCGCGCAGGCGCCCAGGCGTGCCGACAACAATATGGCAGCCATTGGCCAGCAGTCTTTGCTCACGCCGCGCATCCATGCCGCCAACGCAAGACACCACCACAGCGCCTGCCTTGCCATAGAGCCAGGTCAATTCGCGGCTGACCTGGATGGCCAGTTCACGGGTCGGGGCAATGACCAGGGCCAAGGGCGGGCCAGCCCGGCCCATGCGCTCATCGTCGCCCAGCAAGGTCGAGGCCGCCGCCAGCCCAAAGGCCACGGTCTTGCCCGATCCGGTCTGGGCCGAAACCAGCAGGTCCTGGTCATGGGCGCGCGCTTCAAGCACGGCGGCTTGAACCGGGGTGGGTTCCTTATAACCCTGCTCCTGGAGCGCAAGTTGCAGGGCGGGGTGGCTAACGGAGAAGGGCATGCAGATCCTGACAGGGCGCCATGAGCGCTAAAACGGCGAAGTTAGGGGCTGCTTTAGGCTACTGGGGACAGAAAAGCTAAAAAGAATTGAATTCTTAGCGAGTCTAACCGGGCAAGATGAGG
>CANGEH010000125.1 GCA_947452665.1 Caulobacteraceae bacterium | reverse complement strand
GGAAAAAGTGATAAGGCTGAGGATGCCGGTCATGATCTCAATTCCCCTCAGCGCGCCCAGGCCCAGAGCGCATAGGACAAGAGCCCCGCAACCCCAAGCAACATGACAAAGGCATAATGATAGACATAGCCGCTCTGGCCCTTGCTCAGGCGCTGGCCAATATTGGCCGAGACCGCCGCCACCCCATCGGGGCCAAGGCCATCAATAATCTTTTGATCGCCAACCTTCCAGAACACGTCGCCAAGCCAGCGGACGGCGCGCACAAAGGTGGCTTCATAAAGCTCATCAAAGAACCACTTATTATAGAAGAAGGTGTGCAGCGGCCCGCGCCGGGCCGCAACCCGCGCGCCCATGCCCTCATTGAGTACATAGACAAAAAACGCGATCGCAAGACCCAGCATCGACACGACCAGGGGCGCAATCACCACCCATTGCGGCGAGTGATGCGCGTGTTCAAGCACATGATTGGTTGGGGCGTTAAAGATCGCGCCGCGCCAAAACGCATTGCGCTCTTCACCGACAAAATTCTCGACAAAGGCATAGCCGGCCCCGATCGCGCCAACCGCCAGCAAGATCAGCGGCAACAGCATGGCAAACGGGCTCTCATGCGGCTTGTGGTCCTGGGCATGATCATCCTGTTCGCCGTGGCTATGGGCATGGGCATCGTGACCATGGCCATCTTCCTCATGCCCGTGACCCCATTTGGCGGTGCCGTGAAAGGTCATAAAGGCCAGACGCCACGAATAAAACGCGGTGAGGGCCGCGGCCAGGAGGCCAACAATAAAGGCAAAATAGGCAATCGGATTATGCTGACCAGCCGCATAGGCAGACTCAATAATCGCATCCTTGGAATAGAAACCGGCAAAGCCAATCTCGACACCGGGAATACCAAAGCCGGTAATGGCGAGCGTGCCGATCACCATGACCGCATAGGTCACGGGCAGGTATTTCCACAAGCCCCCCATTTTGCGCATGTCCTGCTCATGGTGCATGCCATGAATGACCGAGCCTGCGCCGAGGAACAAAAGCGCCTTAAAGAAGGCATGGGTAAACAGGTGGAACATGGCGGCCTGATAGGCGCCGACGCCTGCGGCAAAGAACATATAGCCCAGCTGTGAACAGGTCGAATAGGCAATGACCCGCTTGATATCGTTCTGGGCCAGGCCAACCGTGGCGGCAAATAGGGCGGTAATCGCGCCGATCAGGGTGACGATCTGCTTGGTCACTGGCGCATATTCAAACATGGGCGACAAGAGACAGACCATATAGACGCCGGCCGTGACCATGGTCGCAGCATGGATCAGGGCCGAGACCGGGGTCGGGCCCTCCATGGCATCCGGCAACCAGGTATGAAGGAAGAACTGGGCCGACTTGCCCATGGCGCCGATGAACAAGAGCCCGCAAGCCAGATCAATCGCGCTCCAGCTCTGGCCAATAAAGGTCCAATGGGTGCCCGCCTTGGCCGCAATCATGGGAAAGAGTTCAGCAAACTGGATCGTGCCGAACATCCAAAACACCGTCATAATGCCAAGCGCAAAGCCGAAATCACCAACCCGGTTGACGACAAAGGCCTTGATCGCTGCGGCACTGGCGCTGGGCTTTTTGAACCAGAACCCGATCAGGAGATAGGAGGCAAGACCCACGCCTTCCCATCCGAAAAACAGCTGCATAAAGTCCGCCGCGGTCACCAGCATCAACATCGCAAAGGTGAACAGGGACAGATAGGCGAAAAAGCGCGGCCGATCAGGATCCTCGGCCATATAGCCCCAGCTATAGACATGCACCAGGGCCGAGACCGAGGTCACCACCACCAGCATGACCGCTGACAGGGTGTCGATCCGGATCGACCAGTGCGACACGAACTTGCCAACCTCAATAAACGGCGCAAGCGTCAGGGTGAAATGGCCGGGCCAATTGCCCCAAATCACCTGATAAAAGGTTGTCCAGGACAAGGCGCAGGCGGCCAGGAGCAGGCCCGTCGTGACACTTTGCGAGGCCAGATTGCCAATACGGCGGCCAAACAGGCCAGCGACCAAGGCACCCAAAAGCGGGGCGAAGACCAGGGCGATTACGATGGCGTTCACGATCTCAACCCTTCATCACGCTGGCATCGTCCACGGCAATATCGCCGCGGTTACGGAAGAAGGTGACCAGAATGGCCAGGCCCACAGCCGCCTCGGCCGCAGCCACGGTCAGGACAAACATGGCAAAGATCTGACCGACCACATCATGCAGATAGGCCGAAAACGCCACTAAATTGATGTTCACAGCCAAGAGGATGAGTTCAATCGACATCAGGATCACGATGATATTCTTGCGGTTCACAAAGATGCCGAGCACCCCAATGGTAAACAGTATGGCGGCAACCGACAAATAATGGATCAGGCCAATGGTCATTCGCTTAAGCCCTCGCCGCTCTTGATTTGGACAATTTCCATGCCGGATTCTAGCGTGCGCGCCACCTGATCGGCAATGTTTTGCCGCCGCACACCGGGACGATGGCGCAGGGTCAGGACAATGGCGCCGATCATGGCGACCAAGAGCACAAGGCCTGCGGCCTGGAAGAAATAGACATAGTCGGTATAGAGCACGCGCCCGATCGCCTCGGCATTGGGCAGGGCCGCATCGGGGTTGGCCGGTGCGGCATTCAAGCTGGCCGCGCCGCGATTGGCGACCGTGGTCGCCACCAGGATCATCTCAATCGCCAGCACGCCGCCAACCACCATACCAATCGGCAAATAGCGCGAAAACCCTTCGCGCAACTGGCTGAAATCGACATCCAGCATCATGACGACAAAGAGGAAGAGCACAGCTACCGCGCCGACATAGACGACCACCAAAAGCATGGCCAAGAACTCGGCCCCAAGCATGACAAACAGGCCCGCCGCCGTGAAAAAGGCCAGGATCAGGAACAATACCGAGTGCACGGGATTCCGCGCCGTGATGACAAGTAATCCGGACGCAACCGTAATGGCTGCGAGCAGATAAAAGGCGATCGCCTGCAAGTCCATGCTGGGTCTTAGGCCCCTCTTTTTCCCGATCTTGCCCCTTGCAAGCGACGGGATGCGTCAGTCTGTGCGGCTTAAGCTAGCCGCGATGAATCGCCACCGCCTCTTAGCGGTAAGGCGCGTCCAGTTCCATATTCTTTGCGATCAGCCGCTCCCAGCGATCGCCATTATCGAGCAGCCGGGCCTTGTCATAATAAAGCTCTTCGCGCGTCTCGACGGCAAATTCAGTATTGGGCCCCTCGACAATCGCATCAACCGGACAGGCCTCTTGGCACAGGCCGCAATAGATGCACTTGACCATGTCAATGTCATAGCGGGTCGTGCGGCGCGAGCCATCAGCGCGCGGTTCAGCCTCAATGGTTATGGCCTGGGCCGGGCAGATGGCCTCGCAAAGCTTGCAGGCAATGCAGCGCTCTTCACCATTGGGATAGCGGCGCAGGGCATGTTCACCGCGAAACCGCGGCGATTGCGGGCCGCGCTCGAACGGATAGAGCACGGTGGCCTTGGGCCGGACCATGTATTTCATCGCCAGACCAAAGGCCCCGACAAAATCCATCAGGGCTGCGCCCTTAATGGCCTGGGTGACACGCGCGGAAAAGGACATGAGCTAGTGTCTCCCTTAAGCCTGAGGGCCAAAAACGCGCCAGGCGGCAATCAGTACAACTGCCACCAATGAGGTCGGCAAAAACACCTTCCAGCCCAGGCGCATCAACTGATCATAGCGGTAGCGCGGCACGATGGCGCGAACCATGGCATTCATGAAGAAGACAAAGATCGTCTTCAAAAACAGCCACATAAAGGCAAACAGGCTTACCGCCGTCGGTGCCCAATCGGCCGTAAACGGTGTTGGGAATGGCGCTTGCCAGCCGCCCAAGAATAGGATGGCGAACAACATCGACATCAAGAGAATGTTCGACATTTCAGCCAGATAGAACAGCAAGTAAGGCGTCGAGCCATATTCAACCGCATACCCGGCCACCAGCTCGGACTCGGCCTCTGGCAGGTCAAACGGCGGGCGATTGGTTTCGGCTAGGCCGGAAATAAAGAAGATCACCCCCATGGGGAACGTGACCAAGAGGATGGGCCAATTGGCTAGCCCGCCGCCGAACATATACCAGTTCCAAAACCCACCGGACTGGCTCTCGACAATCTGTTGCAGGTTCATGCTGCCCGCCAGCAGGATCACAGTGATGACCACGAAGCCAATCGAGACCTCATAGCTGACCATCTGTGCCGCAGACCGAAGCGAGCCCAGAAACGCATATTTCGAATTAGACGCCCAGCCGCCCATAATGATGCCATAGACACCCAAGGATGACAGGGCAAACAGATAGAGCACGCCAACATTAATGTTGGAGACGATCCAGCCCGGCCCAAACGGCATCACGGCCCAAGAGCCTAGCGCCAAGGTCACGCTGATCAGGGGCGCCAGCAAAAACACCGCCTTGTCCGCGCCGGCTGGGATAACCAGCTCCTTGACCACAAACTTGCCAAGATCGGCAAACGACTGCAGCAGGCCAAACGGGCCAACCACATTGGGGCCTTTGCGCATCTGAACGCCGGCAAATATCTTTCGGTCGCCATAGATCTGAAAGGCGACGGACAAGAGCAGCACAACGGTCACCAGCAAGATCTGGCCCACCGTAATCAGAGACCAGCCCAGAGGCGTTGCCCAAAAGTCCAAAGCGGTAGAGGTCATGATCTTACTCCGCCGCTTGGGTCTTGGTGCGCGCGGCCTTGGCCGTGGCAGAGCACTCGGCCATGGTCACACTGGCCCGGGCAATCGGGTTGGTGAGGTAAAAATCGGTTGCGGGGCCAGCAAAAGCTGCCGCATCCAGATCGCCAGCCTGGCCAACTAAGGCCAGGTCCATAGGTTGACCGGCGGCAACATAGTCAATCTGGCCAAAGCTTGGGTGATCGGCAAACAGCTTGGCCCGAAGCTGGTTTAGGCTGTCATAGGGCAAGGTTGCGCCCAGACGTTCAGACAAGGCGCGCAGGATCGACCAGTCTTCCTTGGCCTGACCCTTGGGGAATACGGCGCGCGTCGCCATCTGAACCCGGCCCTCTGTATTGACATAGATCCCGGACTTTTCGGCATAGGCCGCGCTCGGCAAGACGACATCGGCACGGTGCGCACCGGCGTCGCCGTGCGTGCCCATATAGACGACAAAGGCGTCCGTGGCCGACAGGTCAAGCTCGTCGGCGCCCATCAGGACCAGAACGTCCAAAGCGCCCTTTTGCACCATCTGGCCAGCGGTCAAGCCACCCTGCCCCGGCACAAAACCCATATCCAGCCCGCCAACCCGGCTAGCGGCCGTGTGCAGCACATTAAAGCCATTCCAGCCATCCGTGACCGCGCCCATGGCCTTGGCCGCCTGGGCAATCCGGGCCAGCACGGCCGCGCCATCGGAGCGGGCAACAGTCTCAGCCCCAACAATCAACATGGGCTTGGATGCGCCCTTGGGCGGCTTGGCCGCAAAGCGGGTCAGGGTGTCGGGACCCGCGCCCAGATACTCATACGCATAGGTCAGGTCGGCCTGCTCGCCGATCACACTGACCTTGCACTGGCCCTGCATCACCGCCCGGCGAATACGGGCATTGAGCACGGGTGCGGCATGGCGCGGATTGACCCCGATCAAGACGATATGGTCGGCCTCATCAATACCGGCAATGGTCGAGTTAAACACATAGCTTGCCCGGCCCGCCTTGGGATCAAGCTTGGCCCCGTCTTGGCGGCAATCCAGGCTCGTGACGCCCAGACCCGCAAACAGGTCCAAAGCCGCCTTCATGGATTCAGCGTCTTGCAGATCGCCAGCAACCAGGCCCATCCGCTCAGGCTTAGAGGCCTTGATCTTGGTTACGACCGCATCAAAGGCCTCGGCCCAGGTCGCGGGCTTAAGCTTGCCGCCAACGCGCACATAGGGCTGGTCCAGCCGCTGGCGTATCAGGCCGTCGCAGGCATAGCGGGTCTTGTCCGAGATCCATTCCTCATTGATCTCTTCATTGATCCGCGGCAGCACGCGCATGACCTCACTGCCGCGCGCATCAATACGGATCGCACTGCCCAGCGCGTCCATCACATCGATGGATTCAGTCTTTTTCAGCTCCCAGGGGCGTGCATTAAACGCATAGGGCTTGGAGGTCAGGGCCCCAACCGGGCAAAGATCGATCACATTGCCGGACAGTTCGCTATTCACAGCGCCTTCCAGATAGGTGGTGATCTCGGCATCCTCACCGCGGCCCGTCATGCCGATTTCTGGCACGCCAGCCACCTCGGTGACAAAGCGCACGCAGCGTGTGCACTGGATGCAGCGGGTCATGACCGTCTTGATCAGGGGACCCATGAATTTTTCTTCGACCGCGCGCTTATTATCGTCAAAGCGGGTCTCGTCGCGGCCATAGCCCATGGCCTGATCTTGCAGATCGCACTCGCCGCCCTGATCGCAGATTGGGCAATCGAGCGGGTGATTGATCAGCAAAAACTCCATCACGCCTTCGCGGGCCTTTTTGACCATGGGCGTATTGGTAAAGATTTCCTGGTTCTCAGCCGCTGGCAGGGCGCAGGAGGCTTGGGG
>CANGEH010000124.1 GCA_947452665.1 Caulobacteraceae bacterium | reverse complement strand
CGTTAAGCTTTCACCTAAACACGCTTTCCAAGCGTGCGCCTTCAACCACTCGGCCACCGCACCATCCCCACAGGGTCTGATCCGCGGTTCAGGCCTTGATCCGGCGCGGTGGTTAGCCCGCCCGGAGAGGCGCGGAATATACAGACCTAGCGGCCAAGAACAACGCCTTGTGTAACTTTTTCTTGAGGGCCTGACGAATGGCGGTTTGCGGCCTATATTGCAGGCAAGGTTCAAGGAGATAATCATGCTGTTTTCCAAGGCTGCCGCGGGCTTGCCCACCATCGAGACGGCCCTGCCGGGCCGCAGCCAGCCCCTGGCGACGGCGCAGACCCATTTTATCAATGGCGCGCCCTTGAATGGGCCCTTTGCGCCGGGCACCGAGACGGCGATCTTTGCCATGGGCTGTTTTTGGGGTGTGGAGCGGATTTTCTGGCAGATTCCCGGCGTTTTGATGACGGCGGTTGGCTATGGTGCGGGCATCACGCCGAACCCGACCTATGAAGAGGTTTGCACCGGCCGCACCGGCCATACTGAACTGGTGCATGTGGTGTTTGACCCGGCCAAGGTCAGCTATGAGGCGCTCTTGCGCGTCTTTTGGGAAAACCATAACCCCACGCAAGGCATGCGTCAGGGCAATGATATTGGCACCCAATACCGCTCGGGCATCTATACCTTGAGCGAAGCCCAGGCGCAGGCGGCTGAGGCCAGCCTCAAGCTCTATCAAGCGGCCCTGTCGGCCAGGGGGCTTGGTGCGATCACGACCGAAATCCTGCCCTCAGCAGAGTTTTACTATGCCGAGGACTATCACCAGCAATATCTGGCCAAGAACCCCAATGGCTATTGCGGCATTGGCGGCACCGGGGTGACCTGTCCGATTGGCCTTGGCGTCTAGTCCTCTAGGATCCGGGTCTTGTCGCGGGTGTCGGGCATGGTCAGATAGACCAGCAAGGACACGGCGATACAGGCGCTGACATAGAAATAGAACCAGCTCTCCTTGCCGTCCTGTTTCAGCCACAGGGCGACATATTCGGCCGTGCCGCCAAAGATCGAATTGGCCAGGGCATAGGGCAGGGCAACGCCAAGCGCGCGGACATGGGCGGGAAACAGCTCGGCCTTGACCACGGCGCTGATCGCTGAATAGGCCGACAAGATGGCCAAGGCGCAGGACACCAGCAAAAAGGCGCTAAAGGCGTCTGTCGTATGGCTAAGCTGGGTAAAGATCGGCACGGACAGGGCTGTGCCCAGAACGCCAAACGTGATCAGCATCGGCTTGCGGCCCAGCTTGTCCGACATCCAGCCCGACACCGGCTGCAAGACCATAAACACCACCAGGCTGGCGGCACTGATGGTGGTGGCCGCTTCTTTGGAAAAGCCGGACGTATTGTGCAGGAATTTCTGCATATAGGTGGTGAAGGCATAATAGGCCAAGGACCCGCCCATGGTCATGCCAATCACCATCAAGGCCTCGCGCGGATGGGCCAAAAGGCCTGCCAATCGGCCCGCCTTGGCTGTGGCGGGGTCTGCGGCGGCGGCCTCGGCCTGCAGTTTCAAAAAGGCTGGGGTCTCGACCAGGCCGCTGCGCAGATAAAACGCGACCACGGCCAGGACGCCGCCCAGCGCAAAAGCAATGCGCCAGCCCCAGGCTTCCAGCGCCGCGACCGGCAGGACCGACTGAAGCAACATCAAGGTTGCCAAGGCCATGAGCTGGCCAAAAATCATGGTCACATACTGCCAGCTGGTCCAGAAGCCGCGATGGGTTTTGCTCGAGACCTCGGACATATAGGTGGCGCTTGCGCCATATTCTCCACCGACGCTTAGGCCCTGCAGCAGGCGCGCCAGCACCAGTATGATCGGGGCGGCCACGCCAATGGTGGCAAATCCGGGCGTCAGGGCAATAATCATAGAGCCTGCACACATCATCAGCATGGACAGGGTCAGGGCGGCCTTGCGACCAATCCGGTCGGCATAACTGCCCATGATCCAAGCCCCGACCGGGCGCATTAAAAAGCCGACCGCAAACACGGCCGCGGCGCTCAAAAGCTGGGCGGTCTGATCGCCCTTAGGGAAAAAGGCCTTGGCGAAATAGAGCGAAAACGAGGCATAGATGAACCAGTCATACCACTCCACCAGATTGCCGACCGAGCCGCCAATGATCGACCCAATCCGCTTGATCGGCGGCAAGGCATTTACTGTGGTATCGGTCATGGTGTGTCTTCCCCCGCTGGTCTTTGCCAGACCTTGGCGGGCAAATTAGCCGGTTTATCGCCCCTGTCGAGGCCTCAGCCCTTTTCAAGTATGCGGAAGATCTGCTCCACCCCCTTGGCGGCACTGGCATGGGACTGGCGCCAGACGAGTAGGGCCAGGGCCCCCAGCGTGGCGACCATAAACACCACCGGCCCGGCCAGCCAGGCTGTGCAGGCCAAGGCAAAATAATAGCCGCGCACCCCGGCATTAAAGGCGCTCAAGGCGGGGTTCAGGATAAGGCCGACCGCCTTGCCATAGGCCTCCAGCTCTTGGGCCGGTGCGGACAGGGGCGCGGCGCCTATGGCGGCGAGTGTATAATTCATCTGACGGATGGCCCAGATGAAGTCGAGCAGGCCACGGGCAATGATGATCATGATCACGGCCAACTTGATCTCAAACAGCATGCGCGTTCCAGGATCCAGCAGGGCCATGCCCATCACGCTGCGATAGCTGCGCTCACCGCCAAACAAGACCCCGGCGGCCCCGGCGATCACAATCAAATTGGTCGAGGCAAAAAATGAGGCTGAATTGAGCGCATGGCCCATCAATTGGCTGTCAATAAAGCGATTGTCGCGCAGGGCCATATTGCGCATCCAGGCGACGCGCACAGCGGTCATATTGCTGTTCAAATGCCCGCCGACCGAGACCCACTTCAACAGGGGCTCATAAAACAACCAGGACAGGACAAATATGACCAGGGCGACAAGATCGAGCGGGGGCATGGGCGGTCCTTGTATCAAGCCCTGAGAAACCTAGGCGATTTGACCTTAGCCGTCCCAAGACATTTTGCCTCCCGCACGGGCTTTCCTTGTCATCGCTGAGTGCCTACCTCACAATACAAGATCAAACAGGAGTCGCTAAACCAATGGCCATGATGCCAGCACAGACAGATGCAGGGCTGGCCGGGGTCATGAGCGCGGCCAAGGCGGCCCAAGGTGATGGCAAGGCGCGCGGTTTGCCGCCAGTGCATTTGTGGCAACCGGCCCATTGCGGCGATATTGATATTGTCATTAAGCGCGACGGGCTTTGGTTTCACGAGGGCTCACCCATTGGCCGCGAGGCCCTGGTCAAGCTGTTTTCCAGCATTCTGCGCCTAGACCCGGACGGCTATCATCTGGTCACGCCAGCCGAAAAAATGAAGATCACGGTCGAGGATGCGCCCTTTATCGCCGTGCGCGTCGATCAGGTCGGCGGCGCCTTGCGCTTCTTGACCAATGTTGGTGACGAGGTCGAGGCCGGGCCAGACCATGCCATTCGGGTACAGTCTGATCCCCTGACGGGCGAGCCTAGGCCTTATGTGCATGTGCGCCGGGGGCTGGAGGCGCGGATCAGTCGCTCTGTGTTTTACGAACTAGCTGAATTGGCGCAGCCGCATCAGGGCCCAGACGGGCCCTGTATGGCCGTGCAGTCCAATGGCGTCTGGTTTCCAATTGGGCCTTGGGACGGGGCAGAGGCATGAGCCCGGCCCTGCCGCCCCACCTGCTTGCCGACTGGATCACCAGCCGGCTTGAGCCAGCCGATGGTTCGGCCCATCCAGAGCGTGCGCCCTTGCCCATGCGCTCTGACTTTGACCTCAATCCGGGCCAGCATCCGGGCGATGATAGCGTGCCGCTGGTGCATGCGGCTGTTCTGGCCCCCCTGATTGCCTATGAGGGCGGGTTTCACGTGCTGCTGACCCGGCGCTCGGATGCCATGCGCAAGCATAGCGGCCAGGTGGCGTTTCCTGGCGGCCGCAGCGATCCGGGCGAGACCCCCGTCCAGACCGCCCTGCGCGAGGCCCATGAAGAGATCGGGCTTGATCCGGACCTTGTCACGGTGGCGGGCCTATCGACGCCGTACCGCACCGGGACTGGCTTTTTGATCACGCCAGTGGTCGGCTTTATCAAGCCAGGCTTTGCGCCCATTGCCAATCCAGATGAGGTCGCGGACGTGTTTGAGACCCCCTTTGCCTTCTTGATGGACCCGCAAAACCATCAAAAGCGCCATTATGACTCCGCCGATGGCATAAGGCGGCACTTTTACGCCATGCCTTATGAGCGCTGGAATATCTGGGGGGCGACGGCAGGCATGCTGCGCGCGCTTTATGATCGGCTTTATGGCGCGCAAGACGCTCTGGTGGACGCATGATCCGGGTTGTGCTGTTTCGGCTCCTTTTGGCGGCCGTGCCGTTTGCGGTCTATTTCGTTTGGCGCAGATTGGCGATGCGCGGCGGGCGGCCGATGGGCTCGACACCCTGGGCCTGGCTGATCTGTGCCGGGGCCTTGCTGGCGGGCCTGTCCTTGATGGTCACGGTTGCCTTTCACCCCGATAATCGCGCCGAGCACTATGTCCCGGCTGAGCCCAATGCCAGCGGCACGGTCAGTCCAGGCCATTTTGAGCCGGAAAAGCCGCACCCATGACCCAAGCCCTTGGCAAGACCGCCTGGATCAAGGCCGATGCGACCCAGGCCGTATTCGACGCCCTGATCGCTGTGGGCGGACCAGATTGCGTGCGCTTTGTCGGGGGGTGTGTGCGCAATGCCCTGATTGGCAAGGTCATTGACGATATTGATCTGGCCACGACCCTAACCCCGCCCGAAGTCGTCTCGGCCTTGGAGCAGGCCGGTCTAAAGGCCATTCCGACCGGCATTGAGCACGGCACGGTCACGGCCCTGAGCGCGGGAAAGACGTTTGAGATCACCACCTTGCGCAAGGATGTCGAGACCGATGGCCGTCATGCCTTGGTCGCCTTTACCAAGGATTGGGCCGAAGACGCCGCCCGGCGCGATTTCACTATGAATGCCCTTTATGCCGATCGCGATGGGGCCGTGTTTGATCCCACCGGCCGGGGCTATGACGATGCCTTGGTGGGGCGGCTGGTGTTTGTCGGTGATCCCGATACCCGCATTGCCGAGGATTATCTGCGGATCCTGCGTTATTTTCGCTTCCTGGCCTGGTACGGCAAGGGCCAGCCCGATGCCGCGGCCCTAGCGGCCTGCGCGGCGGGGCGTGCACGCCTGGCCGACTGTTCGGCTGAGCGGGTCAATAAGGAGGTGCTCAAACTGCTCGGCGCCGATGATCCGCGCCCGGCCTTGCGGCTAATGGCGGCCAGCGGCGTGCTTGGCCAGGTCTTGCCACAGGCTCAGGGCTTGGCTGCGCTTGAACGGCTGGTGGCGATCGAGGACGAGCAATTGTTCGAAAACGATCCCCTGCTGCGGCTGGCGGCCCTATTGCCCCAGACGGGCGAGGCGGGCGAGGTTGTGGGCCGGTCCTTGCGACTGTCCAATGCCCAGCGCGAGCGCTTGGCGGCGGCGCTTGGCACCCAGCCGCGTCTGGTATCGTTTATGAGCCCGCGTGAGGCACGGCGCGCCCTCTATGCGCTGGGCAAGGCGTGTTTTCGCGATCGGGTTAAGCTGGCCTGGGCCCGTTCCGACCGTCCGGCCACCACGCCGCAATGGCGCGGCCTAATCGCGCTTGGCGAAGGCTGGAGCGTGCCGACCTTTCCCCTGACGGGTAAGGATGTGGTTGCCGCCGGTGTGCCCGCTGGCCCGCTGGTCGGTCAGGCCCTCAAGGAGGTCGAGGACTGGTGGATTGATAGCGACTTCATCATGGACGGCCTGTCCTTGATCGAGCGGCTCAAGGCGGTGGTGCAGGGCCTGGCCTATTAGGGCCACTTCACCTCGGGCGGCATGGAGCTGAGGATGGACTCAACATTGCCGCCGGTTTTCAGCCCAAACATGGTGCCGCGGTCATAGAGCAGGTTAAACTCGACATAGCGGCCGCGCTGGATCAGCTGTTGCTCGCGCTCTTCGGCGGTCCAGGGCTCGGCCATGCGCCGGGCGACGAGGGCTGGATAAATGTTCAAAAACGCCTTGCCGACATCCTGGGTAAAGTTGAAATCGCGCTCAAAATCTTGCGAATTGTGGTGGTCGTAAAATATGCCGCCAATGCCGCGTGGCTCCTTGCGGTGCGGCAGGAAGAAATATTCGTCGCACCAGGCCTTGTACTTAGCATGCCAGCTTGGATCATGCGCATCGCAGGCCCCTTTCAAGGCGGCGTGAAAATCGATCGCATCCACAAATTTCTGGTCGCGTTGATAGGCTAGAAGCGGGGTTAGGTCCGCGCCGCCGCCGAACCAGCTCTGGGTCGTGCTGATAAAGCGGGTATTCATGTGCACGGCCGGAACGCGGGGGCTGCGCATATGGGCAATCAGGCTGATGCCCGTGGCGAAAAACCGGGGGTCCTGATCGGCGCCCGGCACGGTCTTGGCAAAATCGGGTGGGAAGGTGCCATGGACGGTCGAGACATGGACCCCGACTTTTTCGAACATGCGGCCATGCATCATCGACATGACCCCGCCGCCGCCGCCTTCGCGGCTCCAGGG
>CANGEH010000123.1 GCA_947452665.1 Caulobacteraceae bacterium | reverse complement strand
GTATTTTAACGAAAAGGGCCGAGTAAAGCTGGAATTGTGCCTAGCCAAGGGCAAGAAGCTGCACGACAAACGCGCCACCGAGGCCGACCGCGACTGGAAGCGCGAACAGGGCCGCCTGATGCGCGATCGCGGCTAGGCGTCACAGCCCGATAAATTTCTTTCCAAAGAAATTAAAATGATACATAATTTCTTGATATCAGTTTGCAACCGAGTGGGGCCATGAACCTGCGCGTAACACCCAATCTGGATTTGGCTGAGGCTGGGGCGGTTTTAGCAAAGGCCGTCGTCCGCGCAGCCGGTCAGTTAAATATCACAGCCAAGGTTTTGGCATCTGTGCTTGGCCTGAGTGAGCCGTCGATCTCGCGGATGAAGCGCTGTGAGTATGCGTTGGATCCGGCGACCAAACCGTTTGAGTTTGCCGTCCTGTTTGTTCGGATGTTTCGCTCGCTCGATGCGATCGTCGGTGGCGATGTCGCCGTGGCTAGGGCTTGGCTTGACAATGACAATACTGCGCTGAACGGGCGGCCAGTCGACAAGATTCAAAGCATATCGGGGCTTATGGATGTCATTGCCTATCTGGACGCCCGCCGCGCTCTCATCTGAGTTTCGCGCCATTGACAGACAATGCTGGCGCATGGTTGAGGCGCAACACCAGGTCTCGACGCTTAAATTGGTCGATAGCTTGGCGGAACAAGCCCTGCTTGAGGGCTTGATTGAGGCCACTAAGCCGCCGCTGCCGCCAGAGTGTCGGCATCTCGACTATTTGTTGGCGACGCCCTTTCGCTATGACGCACCCTATCCATCGGGATCTCGATTTCGCCGGGCAGGCCGGACACCCGGGGTGTTTTATGCCTCATTGCGACCCGAAACGGCGGCCGCTGAAATAGCCTTTTATCGACTGTTGTTCTTCGCTGAGTCCCCAAAGACGCCTTGGCCCCAGAGCATGGCGGAATACACAGCGTTTGCGGCGGCGATCAGCAGTCGGGCTCTGATTGATCTCGGTGCCGAGCCTCTGGCGCAAGATCGAGCCGTTTGGAGCCATCTGACCGATTATGCGCCGTGCCAGACTGTGGCAGACGCGGCAAGGGCGGCTGGGAGCGAAGTGATTGGCTATCCATCGGTTCGCGATCCTAATCAGGGGCAGAACCTTGCCATCTTAACCTGCCGGGCATTTGCTCAGCCCGTGCCGGTCGAGCGCCAGACCTGGCGGTTTCGACTGGGGCCCCATGGCGTCCAGGCCGTATGTGAATTTCCAAGGCTGGGTATTGATTTTGGGCGCGATGCTTTTGCGGCGGACCCGCGCATAGGCGCGCTGAACTGGGATCGCGGGACCGTGTGATCGCGGCTAGGCCTGCAGATACGCCCTTGCGGCGAGAAAAACAGCCTCGAACATGGCAGGCGTCAAGCGGCCTGTATTGGTGTTCAGCCGCGAGCAGTGATAGGAATTGAACAGGCGGTAGTGGCCGACCTGACCTTGGCTGCCATGTCCAGGCGCGACCTCACCGGCCTTGGCGCCGAGCGCCTTTAGCACATTGCGCCGCGACACATCCCCAAGCGTGATAATCGCCTTGAGGCTAGGCAAGGCCGCAATGCGGGTCGTTAGGTGGGGCCGGCAGGCCGCTTCTTCGGCGGGCAGGGGCTTATTGCCTGGCGGAGCACAGCGCACCGCATTGGTGATCATGATGTCATGCAAGGCCAGATCGTCTTGGCCATCGACCTGATACTGACCCGTCGCAAACCCAGTGCGCAAAAGGGTTTGATAAAGCAATAGCCCTGCATGGTCGCCGGTAAACGGTCTGCCCGTGCGATTGGCCCCGGTCCGGCCGGGCGCAAGCCCCACGACCAAAAGCCGCGCATTGGCGTCGCCAAACGAGGGGGCTGGCCCATTGAACCAGCCTGGGTGGGCTGCGGCATTGTCTTGGCGATAGGCCACCAGCCTTGGGCACAGCGCGCAATCGTGGGCCGGTTCAGCGGGGGCAGGCGTTTGAGGCAAGGTCAGCGCGACTAGAAATCGTCGCCGTCATCACCGTCATGAGCGACGCCCGCGGCCTCATCTTGCAAGAAGCGCGGCGAGGGCGCCTGGCGAGGACGGCCGATAATATTCGACAAATCGGCCAGATCGACAAACGAGTCGGCCTGCCTGCGCAGATCGTCCGAGGCCATGGGCGGCTGTGACTTGACCGTCGAGACCACGGTCACCCGCACGCCTTTTTGTTGGACAGACTCGATCACGCGGCGAAAATCGCCATCGCCAGAGAACAGCACCAGATGATCGGCCTTGGCGGCGATCTCCATCATATCGACCGCGATCTCGATATCCATGTCACCGCGAATACGCTTGCGCCCCATGGCATCGGTAAATTCGCGCGCCGACTTGGTGACAACCGCAAAGCCATTATAGTCGAGCCAGTCGACCAGCGGGCGGATGGGGGAATAGTCCTGATCCTCGACCAGGGTGGTGTAATAATAGGCCCGGATCAGAATGCCGCGCTTACGAAATTCATCCAGCAACTTTTTGTAATCTATATCGAAGTTCAAGCCCTTGGCCGCAGAATACAGGTTTGCGCCATCTATGAACAAGGCGATCTTGTCGGTAGGGTAGAATGTCATATCCGGATAATCCTTTTGTCTCAGAATAATTCGATGAAAAATGATTTTTCAGTCATTATCGCTTTGGGCAGCAATCTAGGCTATCGGACCCAAGGGCCCAAAGACGTCCTAGAAGCGGCTTTGGTCACTCTATTTAAACGGGGAATTTCGCAAGTCAATCGGTCTTGTTGGTGGCAGTCTAGGGCATGGCCTGATCCTTCTCAACCTGCGTTTTTCAATGGCATTATCACGGCCAAAACGGCTCTGGAGCCTGCGCCGTTGATGGCGCTCTTGCTGGATATCGAAACGCAATTTGGGCGCGAGCGTAGTCAGGCTAATGCCCCGAGACCTTTGGATCTTGATCTCATCGCTTATGAGGACCTGGTCATGGACCTGCCCGGCCTTGTCCTGCCGCACCCAAGGGCGGCCGAGCGCCGGTTTGTCATGGGCCCCTTGGCGCAGATCGCGCCTGACTGGGTGCACCCTGTCTTGAACCAGACCGCGCTTTACCTGTCACAGCATGCCTCGGTCGGGCTGGATGCCGCGCCAGAGGCTTAATCGGGTTGAAGTTTACGTGTTCGCGGTTGCAATATTGGCCATAAGCCTCTAGTTTGTCAGGTTCTATTCCCGATCCGAGGATTTCATGGCCCGCGTTACCGTTGAAGATTGCGTCGAAAAGGTTCCCAATCGCTTCAGCCTCGTGCTGCTGGCGGCGCACCGGGCCCGTGCCGTGTCGGCAGGCGCCCCGCTGCTGATCGATCGCGATAATGACAAGAACCCGGTCGTGGCCTTGCGCGAGATCGCCGAGGACGTGGTGGACGCTGACACCTTGCGCGAAAGCTTGATCACCACGTTGCAACGCGTTGATGAGCGATCCGAAGCCGAGGAAGAGGCCGAAACCTTGGCGCTGCTCAGCGATCCTCAGCACATGCATATGAGTGAGCAGGAACTGGTTCGCGCCCTGCAAAGCGACCGCGACGGTGGCCAGGAGGAGCGGTACTGAGCCCATCCGGCACAGACCTGCTCCCACCTCAGGCGGAGATACCCGCCGATCTTGTAAACGCGCCTCAAGGCCTTTTGCCCTTAGGGGCTCTCGAACAGGCCAGCCCGGTTAAGCCGCGGCCTAAGGTGTTGCGGCAATACGAGCTCATTGAGCGGGTTCGTAGCTATGACCCGACCGCAGACGAGACCCTGCTAAACCGGGCCTATGTCTATGCCATGCGCATGCATGGCTCCCAGACCCGCGCTTCTGGCGATCCCTATTTTGCCCATCCGATTGAGGTGGCCGGGATATTGACCGATTACCGGCTCGATACGGCCACCATTGTCACCGCCCTGCTGCACGACGTGATCGAAGACACCCAGGCCACGCGTGACGAGATCAGCGCCCTGTTTGGCGAGGAAATCGCCGAGCTGGTTGAGGGGGTGACCAAGCTCTCGCGGCTGGAACTGGCGTCCGAACACACCAAACAGGCCGAAAATCTGCGCAAATTCATCCTGGCCATTTCCAAGGATGTGCGGGTCTTGATGGTCAAGCTGGCCGACCGGCTGCACAATATGCGCACGCTGGGTTTTATCGCCAAACCGGAAAAACGCGAGCGGATTGCCCGCGAAACCCTGGATATCTATGCGCCGCTCGCCCGTTCGATCGGCTGTCACCGGTTCTGTTCAGAACTGGAAGAGCTGGCCTTTGAGCACCTCAACCCGGTTGCCCGCGACGCCATTGTCTTGCGGCTCCAGACCCTGCGCCTGACCCAAGGCCCGGCCGTGGCTGTGGTGAGCGCAGAGATTGCCGCAAGGCTCAAGGCGGCCAATATCCCGGCCCGCGTGTTTGGCCGCGAGAAGAATCCGTTCTCGATCTGGCGAAAACTGCAGCGCAAATCGATCGGGTTTTCGCAATTATCCGATATTTATGCGTTTCGGGTGATCGTCGATAATGAGGAAGATTGTTATCGCGCGCTTGGCGTTATTCACCGGGCTTGGCCGTCCGTGCCAGAGCGGTTCAAGGACTTTATCTCGACGCCCAAGCGCAACAATTACCGCTCCTTGCACACAACCGTGGTTGCGCCGCGCGGCATGCGCATTGAAATGCAGATCCGTACTGAGTCCATGGACCGCATCGCCGAGGAGGGTGTGGCGGCGCATTGGCGCTATAAGGACCAGTCCTATGGCTTTGACGCCGCGGCGGCAGAGGCCGCAGGCGGGCGCGATCCGCTGGTCAATCTGCGCAACCTGGTTCAGCTCTTGGAACATGGCGGCGATGTTGATGAGCTGGTCGAGCATGCCAAGCTGGAAATGTTCCTCGACCAGGTGTTTGTGTTTACCCCCAAGGGCCGCCTGATCAGCCTGCCGCGCGGGGCCATGCCGCTGGATTTTGCCTATGCGGTCCACACCGATATTGGCGAGACCACCTTGGGGGCCAAGATTAATGGCGAGCTTAGACCCCTGCGTACCGCCTTGACCAATGGCGATGTGGTCGAGGTAATCCGGGGCACAAAGCCGGTACTGCCATCGGATTGGCGCTCCTTGACGGTGACGGGCCGGGCCCGCTCGGCCATACGCCGCCATCTGCGCCAGGCGGAAAAGGATGAGTTCTTAAAGCTTGGCCGCACCAGTCTGGACCAGACCTTTGCCCGGGCAGGCAAGATCCGGGCTGATGTCTCTTTGAGGCCAGCGCTTGACCGGTTTGCCATGCCCCATGAAGACGACCTGCAAGAAGCGGTCGGCCGGGGCCGGATTACGGCCAGCCAGGTGTTGGAAATCGTATTTCCGGGCCTGAAAGATACGGAAAAAGCCGCAGCCTCGGCCCGCACCCCGATCGAGGGCGGAAAGGGGGCAAGGCTCTATGTGCGCGGCAGCGGCATCAGCGCCAATTCGGCCCTGAATTTCGCCGCCTGTTGCAGCCCGGTCCCAGGCGATCGGATTATTGGCATTATCGATCCTGACACCGAAGACTTGACCGTTCACACGATTGACTGCGCGCGGCTGGCCGAGTTCGAGGACAATGAGGACTTGTGGCGCGACCTGCAATGGACGGCCCAGGCCGAGCGCAATACGATCTCGCATGCCCGCTTGCGCGCCACGATCAAGAATGCGCCCGGCGTTCTGGGCCAGGCCTGTACGATTATTGGCGAGGCGGGCGGCAATATCATCAATCTGCGCATGCATCATCGCCAGTCAGGCTATTTTGATGTCGATTTTGACATTGATGTGCGCGATGCGCGCCATATCACCCATATCTCGGCAGCCTTGAGGGCCTGTCCGGAGGTCGATACGGTGGACCGGGCCCAAGACTAGCGCAATTTTCAGCGCCAATGGCTTGCGCCCGGGCCTGAGTCTAGCGCAAAACCGCCTTCAGATCTTGATAGGACCAGCGCATGAATACCGAAGATGTCATGGACGAGTTTCGCGCGGCAGGCGCCTTGCGTGAGGGCCATTTTGTCCTGTCGTCTGGCCTGCACAGCCCGGTGTTCTTGCAAAAAAACCTAGTGTTTATGGAGGCGGCGCGCACTGAACGGCTGTGTAAGGCCTTGGCCGCCAAGATCGTGGCAGCGGTTGGGTCCGTCGATGTGGCCGTGTCGCCAGCCGTGGGCGGTATCATCCCGGGCTATGAAACGGCCCGGCATCTGGGCGTGCCATCCATGTATGTCGAGCGCGAGGGTGGGTCGTTTAAGCTGCGCCGGGGCTTTAGTCTCGAGCCTGGTCAGCGCGTGGTCATGGTCGAGGATATTGTCACCACCGGCCTTTCCTCGCGCGAATGTATTGCCGCGATCCAGGAGGCGGGCGGCCATGTTGTGGCGGCGGCCTGTATTGTCGATCGCTCAGGCGGCAAGGCCGATGTTGGGGTGCCCTTGATCGCCTTGGCTAGCCTTGATGTGCCCGCCTATCCGGCCGATGCCCTGCCACCAGAACTGGCGGCTATTCCCACAACCGATCCTGGCAGTCGCAGGCTGGCCAAATGATCCCCCTAAGGCTTGGCGTCAATATTGATCACGTCGCGACCATCCGCAATGCGCGGGGCGGGGCGCATCCTGATCC
>CANGEH010000122.1 GCA_947452665.1 Caulobacteraceae bacterium | reverse complement strand
TGATATTTGAATATTCGGGTTAACCCGAACCAACTCCCCAAAGGCTCGCCTCGCCTCAGCTACTATGATTGCGCCGGCAGGTTTTGCGCCTAGGGCTATTCGGTAACTCTTTAGCCAAGCCCACGCATGACGGGCGGCCGTAGCTTTTGAATCGGAAAGTTCTTCCATTGGGTGGCTCTCTCAAAGAGGGCGCCCTTGCAAAAATCAGCGGAATACAGTAAAAAACAATCGCTAAAACCGTTTTTTACGTTCGGGCCGGTTCCGCGAGGGGCGGCCCTTATGCTGTTGGTTTGGGGTTGTGGCTATCGCCTTGGTCAGACGTGGAGCGTCTTTTTAGTGGCTCAAGCCAGATATCCAAATCTTGGCGGTCATAAACGATCCGGCGGCCGATTTTGTAAAATTTTGGACCGCCGCCATAGCATCTAAGCTTTTCGAGCTTTGATGGGCTCACCTTCAGGTAATCGGCGGCAAAGGCTGACCCTCCCCGCTCTGGTTTCTGTATCGTCACTATGCATCCTCCTCAAAGCCCTTGGAATCAGGGGCTAGGAATCGGGCTTAGCTGAATAAAAACTGCGGAAAATCGGGGGCCCCATTTAATAAGGGTTTTAGGCATGATTAATTTTGCGGATCCTCGCTGATCGCCTGTTGTGCGATAGCCAAGGCTACGTTTAGTTGACTGTTATAGTTGTGAAATATCGTCTCTAGGGTTTTGGGCTGTTTCCCCTCGTATACCGCCCCCTTGGCACATAAGGCCTTGCAAGCGCGGGCAATCTTTCCTTTGTGTTTTTGTAGCGACAAGCTAATTGCGACGATCATTTCCGCGTGTTCCATCGCATCTTTGCGGGGCCGCCCGGGCATGGACTGACCGTTATATGAGTGCGCGCCCCTCCCGGTGACGCTAAAACCCGGCACAAAGTCAACCGCTAGGCGGAAAGCCAGCGCCATCCAAAGCTTTGCGCCCTCATCTTGGCAACCATAGGCCTGTGCGAGCAGCAAAAGCTTCTCCATCCGCACGTATAAGACATGCTCCTCCATGTCCTGGGCGGATTGACCAGCACCAAGGCCGGACCTGCTTGGCGCGGGTATCGATTGATTTAGCGGGCCGTCGAAGGTTCTTAATGAACGTTTTTGCCTTTTGCGCTTTCCGACTAGCGGCGGCGAGGGTTCCGCGGGTTTCGGATCGGTTGGGTCGGACATGATCGCTTCCTTGCGCAAGGAATATCGGTGGTGACTTGGTGGTGACACGGCCTAATTTGGCCTGCATCAAAATCCCACTAACCCATTGAAATCATTGGCGCACCCGACACGATTCGAACGTGTGACCTTTGCCTTCGGAGGGCAACGCTCTATCCAGCTGAGCTACGGGTGCGATTGGGCGGGGGATGAACCGCCGGGATTGTGTGCGTGTGTTAGCCTAAAGGCGGGCGGGGCGCAATCTGATCTGATGGCCCGCGTTTCCCCGTGCCTTGCGCTAGTCCTTGCCCTAGTCCTTGCCCTAGTCCTTGGTCGGGTCGGCGGCGGTCGGATTGGCATAGGTCAGGGCCATAAACACGTCCTCTAGGTCTGGCTCTTCGGTCGATAGATCCTTAATCGCCACCCCAGCCTGGCGCACCGTGGCCAGCACATCCTCAACCCCGGCCTGACCGGTCTTAAAGGTCACGGCCAAGCGACCGTCGGGGCGCAGGCGGCCCTCAAATGGGCCCAGATCGGGTATGGCGCTCAAGGGTGTGCGCGGGGTGATGATCACGGCGCGGGTATCGAGGCGCTTAAGCAGCTTAGCCGTCGGTTCACAGGCCACCACCGTGCCGCGATTGACAATGGCAATCGTGTCGCACAGCTCTTGCGCCTCTTCCAGATAATGCGTGGTCAGGACAATGGTCACGCCTAGGGCATTAAGGCCCTTAACATAGGCCCAAAGCTGGCGGCGCAGCTCGACATCAACCCCGGCGGTGGGCTCATCCAAGATCAAGACCGGCGGGCGGTGGACCATGGCTTTTGCCACCATCAGCCGGCGCTTCATGCCGCCCGACAGGGACCGGACATAGGCATCGGCCTTGTCGCTGAGGCCAAGCGCCGCCAAAAGGGCATCAGTCTGGCGTTCGCGCGGCGGCACGCCATAGAGCCCCGCCTGGACCTCGAGCGATTCGCGCGGGGTGAAAAAGACATCGGCGGCCAGTTCTTGCGGCACCACGCCAATCGCGGCGCGGGCATCGCGCGGGCGCTGATCAATATCGCGGCCCCAGATCTTGACCGTGCCGGCGGTCTTTTGCGTCAGGCCGGCCAATATATTGATAAAGGTCGACTTGCCCGCGCCATTGGGCCCCAACAGGCCAAAGATCGAGCCCCTGGGCACGGCCAAGTCAATATGTTCCAGCGCCGTCTTGGCACCGTTGCCACGGCTGGCCGCATAGGTTTTGACAAGGCCCTTGGCCTCAATGGCATAGTCGGGAAGGTCCATGGGTCAGATCGATCTTGGGCGGAGCGGCAGATCCGCAAGGATTGGGGTGTTTGCCGAATTGACGCCTTGCGACGCTGGTCTTAGGTATGCCGCATTGGCCCGCCTGCCAAGCCGTTTGCCCAAAGGATTGTCTGTTATGAGCGCCAAATCGGTCAATACTCCCGCCAATGCCGCTGACACCCCCGCTGGGCCGCAGGCTGAGATCGTACTGGTTCATGGCCACCGCATTGCCTGCGATGGGGTTGGCGGGGCTCTGGGCCATCCGCGCGTATTTCTAGAAATGGGCGACGAGGCCTTTGTCGAATGCCCCTATTGCGACCGCCGCTTTGTCCATGCCGACAAGACGCCCGACAGCCAAGCGCCGGGCGTCTATGAAGTCGGCGGCGGCCACTAGGGCCTTTTTGAAGACCTGATCAGTCGAAAATATCAAACAGGTCAAAGCGCTTTTTACGGCCCTTAGGACTGCCATGGCGGCGGTAATCGTCATCATCATCGTCATGATCGCGATAGGGTCGCGGCGGCGGCGCAGGGCGATAGCTGGCCTCTGGCGAGGGCGGCGGCACAGGGGCGCGGGCCTGGCCTTCGCTTGCCCCCGCCACCAGTTTTTCCAACTCACCACGGTCGAGCCAGACGCCGCGACAGGCCGGGCACATGTCAAATTCGACGCCCTGGCGGTTCACCGCCGTCATGGACGTATTGCAATTAGGGCAGAGTAATAGCGGCACGGGGACCTCCTGATCAAAAAGGGGGTCGGGCGCGACCGGCGCTGGCGGACCAGGTGGGGGGAGACCTTGGACCCAGACACCGGGCGCACCCGACGCGGTCCGACATCACGTATGGCTGGTGTACAGCCACAAACGCCAGAGGGGCCCGGCCCGCTTAATCCATGTGGGGTAGCCGGTCCGGGGTTTCAAGGGCGGGTGACGCGTCTAGGTGCGCACGCCCCGAAAACCCTGGTTGGGAGCTAAAGTACTTATAAATATCAATTATATACAAAAAGGACGCGTTGTAAAAAATTCACGCAAAAGGCGAAATTTTAATTGACTCAAGATTGTATAAATTAAATGCTCTCCCTTGGGTAAATGGTCCCCTTTTAACGGAGAAATGTCATGTCTAACCTCTATGCCGAGTTTCAATCCGATAAGGCAGCCGTCGGGGCCAGCAACTTTTGCGCGGTTTGGCCAACCGCCAAGGCAATCCTGCAACAGCTCGTGTCGCTGATCTCAAACCCGCTTGCCAAGATCGCAATTAGCACGGTCATTGGGGCGGGCGACGGCTATTGCGGCAGCTCTGATTCAGGTTCCAGCCCGGTGGCACAGCGCTTGAGCGCTGCAGGCCTCCAGGGCTTGGACAAGCTATCCCCCAACCAGATCGCCGCCCTAGGCGGTTTGAGCGACAGCGAGCTAGGTGCATTCACCAAGCTTCAAGGGACGCTCCAAAGAATTACGCCGATGACTGACGTTGGCAGTGGCTGTTTCTAGACCATACTGAATCGCATTCGGCACTCAAATCAACTGAGCAGTCGAGCGCGGCGGATACTGTGTAACGGGGTGGGGCTAGGTTTGGTTTTGGCGTCACCAGTCATAAACCCAAGCAAACAACCTCACCCCAATCCTCAAAAGATAATTCATAGACACCTCACTGACTAAAAATCTAAGCGATTTTTCGAATGTATTCGGTGAAAACTGAGAAACGCGGAGAAATTGCGAATGATTTTTATAAACATTACGGGAAAATACTCATGAACAACCTTTATGACGATCTTCAATCTTATACAGCTGGAATAGGCGCGATCCCGCGATTAAGTGCCGCCGGGCTCAAGGGCCTAGACAAGCTCTCCCCGGTTCAAATCGCTGCTCTTGGCGGAATGAGTGACAGCGAGCTTGGCCTAATCGCCAAAACTCAATCATTGAGTGAGTTTTGCGGGTGGGACCCGAACCAGCCAGACCCCTCACCATACCTTGGCAGCTGCTTTTTCTAGCGATGACCGCCATGCCATCCGCTCATAATAGCGACGCTGATGACACGGCTGCGGGGCCAATGACATCTGTGATCGTCCCCGCAGCCAGTCTAGGGCTTCGCGCAAAACTGGCCCTCTGTTGGCCAGACAACAGCCCGCCGTTCCGGCCTAGGAGCCTTGAGCGCTATATCCGCTATCTGCACCTGATGCATGATGTCATACGCGCCAGTATTCCCCTGATGGAACTGGCCCTGACCCGGTGCGATGACCAGACAGAGCAGGGCGCGCGGCTGGCGGACTATTATCGCCACCATATTATCGAGGAAAGCGGCCATGTTGAACTGGTGCTTGAGGACCTAGACGAGCTTGGCGTTTCTAATGCCCAGGCCTTGGCCCGCGTCCCCGACCTGACCATAGTGGCCATGGCCGGTTCGCAATATTACTGGTTGATCCATGTCTCGCCCCTGCCCCTGCTCGGCTATATTGCCTTTCTAGAGGGGCGGCCGCCGACCTCTGAGACCCTAGAGGCAGTCAAGGCGATCTTGCCCGAGGGATCGGGGGCCTATCGCGCCTTGGCTGTCCATGCCGAGGCCGATCCCCACCATAGCCGGGAAATGGACGAACTCCTTGACGGCCTTAACCTGACCCACGAACAGGCCAGCCTGATTGGGGCCAGCGCCATACAATCGGTGCGGCTTTATCTTGAAGCTGCCATTTCCATGAACCAAGTCCCATGAGCGCCGCGCGCCCCGACCTTATGCGAGACCGTATTCAAGACCACTACGCCACCTTTCGCGGCATATTGAGCCTTTATCTGACCAATCAGTGCAACCTGACCTGCGATCACTGCGGCACAGGCAGTGGTCCGAAGATGAAAACGGCCTTGGCCATAAATTCAGACCTAGAGGCGCAGATCCGGCGCGCCATCCAATCGGGCGGCATTAAGGCCATCCATCTTAGCGGCGGCGAGCCGTTTTTGCGTCGCCGCGATCTGATGACCCTATCGACCCTAGCCCAGGAAGAACACGTGCCCTTGGCGGTTAATACCAACGGCTATTGGGCCCTAACGGTAGCGCGCGGTGAGGCGGCCTTAAACGCCCTTCCTGGCCTGTCCCACATCATACTGAGCACCGATGTCTATCACGCGCGCGAATTGCCGATTGAACGGGTAGCCGATGCGGCGCAGGCCGCGCTTCTGTGCGAGCGCCAGGTAGATATCTGCACCGTCACCCCCTTTGCGCAGGAAGATGAATTCACCTTAAAACTGGATGCGCTTTTGCGCGCTCGGGGGCTCTTGGACCGGGTCAATCGGGTGATGACCGTGCTGGAAAAGGCCGACCGGCCCGTCCCGCTGGATGAGGCCCTGCTGGCACCCTGGGTAACGGGCCCAGACCCTCGCCCCTGCATGCTTGTTAACCGCCCCACGGTCTTGGAAAATCGCGCCGTCCTAGCCTGCTGCAATACACCCATTGCAAGCCAGGTGGCCCAAGGCCCGCTGATCCTTGGCCATGTCAATCAGACCCCGCTCGACCAGATCCTTTCCCATGACAAGATAGACCCGGTCATTCAGGCCTTAAGGGTGGCCGGGCCAGCCTTTTTGGCGAGCCTTTTAGGCCAGGAGGGCGAACACTTGTTGCAGGCCCCCTATCGCCAAGGCGACATCTGCGGCATCTGTGTTGCCGTAATGGGCGATCCAGAACGGGTCAAACGCGTTCGCGCGCAACTTGCCGATCACCCCCATAGCCGGGCCATAGCCATGGCTTTTGAACTGACCACAGGCCGCCCGCAACTCCCCTAATGACCTGTCGCCCTTCCGCGCTTATAATTGCGGCCATGAGCGAGTCTGAACACACACCAGCATCCGACGCAGCCGATCGCGGTCACCCGCCTGTGCGGCTCTATCTTGTGGATGGGTCGGGTTATATTTTTCGCGCCTATCACGCCCTGCCGCCCTTGACGCGCAAGTCGGACGGTATGCCGGTTGGGGCGGTGCAGGGCTTTTGCAATATGCTCTGGAAGCTGCTCGTCGAGATGCGCACCGCACCAGATGGGCCAACCCATTTGGCGGTGATTTTTGACGCCTCGGGCAAGACCTTCCGCAATGATCTTTATCCCGCCTATAAGGCCCATCGCCCGCCCGCGCCCGAAGACCTGGTGCCGCAATTTGCCCTGGTGCGCGAGGCCACGCGGGCCTTTGGCGTGCCCGCGATTGAGCTGGCCAATTATGA
>CANGEH010000121.1 GCA_947452665.1 Caulobacteraceae bacterium | reverse complement strand
GCTGAGCCCTGATGGGCGACAACCGCCTGGAAGTGGGCCTCGCCATTGGCCAGGGGATAGACATAACGCGCTGTGGCATTGAGCTTGACCTTGGGCGTTACTGGAAGACGCGTGCCCTTGGGGGCCGAGATGAAGTTACCGTCGCCCGTACAGGCATAGGTTGGATCATCAGCGCCGCAAAGATTCTTCAAGGTCTTGGCGTCGGTATAGGCGCCGCTGCCCGAGAAGGTCAGACGATCCGTGGCCCGGTAAGAGGCATCCAGTTCCAGACCCTTGATGCGGGCATCGGGACCATTATGGATTTCGGTAAAGCTGTTTTGACCTAGGAAGGAGAATTGGAAGTCCTTCCAGTCTTGCAGATAGACCGCGCCATTGAGTTTGAGCTTGCGCTCCATCCAGCTGGTCTTGAAGCCGAGCTCATAATTGGTCAGGAAGTCGGCCTGATAGGGGGCAATGGTCGAGCGGCGATTAATGCCGCCGGGACGATAGCCGCGCGACCAGGTGCCATAGAGCAGCTGATCATCGCTGGGCTTCCAGGTCAGGTTTAAGCGGTGGATAGTGCCATTATCGCGCACGCGCTTTGGATCGACATGGCCATTATTGAACACGCCCAGATTAGTACAGGGCGAGCCACCAACGGCGGCGGGCAAGAGCGTGCCGCCGGTATTGTCACGGACCGTATCGCCTGTGCTGGTATAGCAGCCTGCAACGCCGGTGCGAGAGCTGCCCGCGCCATTATAGGGCTTGCCATCAGGATTGCGGCCAAAGCCGAAAAAGCCGATCAGCGAATTGTCATACTTAAAGGCGCGCAAGCCTCCCGTGAGGGTCAGGTTGGTCAAGATGTCATAGCTGACCTCGCCAAACACCGCATAGTCCTTGTCGACCCGGTCTTGCTGGGTCAGCCAAAGTGTACCGGGCAGGCCATTGACCGATAGGGCATCGGCTAGGGCCGCAATCTGATAGTCCTGATGGATCAGATGGTCCTGCTTTTGATAAAAAGCACCGCCAACGACGCGCAGGCGCTTGTCCTGGGGCGAGGCGATCCGGAACTCGTGGCTTTCCTTGGTAAACTCGTCCTGACCGACAATGTGTTGTGATGGAATGACCGTGTTGCCAGCATTATCGGTAATATAGAAATAGCCAGCAATCCCGCCGTAATCGGCATAGAGGGAGTCATAGGCCTCGGCATAGTCGGTATAGTCGCTCTGGCTATCGACCTTGCGCTTCATATAGGCGCCGGCATAGGTGGCGTCCCAGCTGCCGATCTTGCCTTCAATGGTCAGGGCGCCCTGAACAAAGCGGTCATGACTGCCTTCTTCGCCAAAATGCTGGACCTGCAGGTCGCCGACATGGGCGTCATAGCCAAACGCACCGTGATTCTTCTGGTCCTGGGCAATGATTGTACCCGTAGCGGTCCAGTTATGGTCCAGATCGACTTTTAGGGCCGCGCGGCCACCAAAAATATCGACATCATTATAGTTCTTCTTGACGTACTGGGTGTTGCTGACGCTCAAGCCGCCGGGGCTGGGTAGGAAGTTGCGGGTTGCGGCAACATTGTCGATATAACCCGCATCATGCTGATAAAAGCCAACAAGGCGCGCGGCCATGCGGTCATTGATCGGCAGATTGACGAAGCCTTCGATCTTGCGGCCATAATCGCCATTATGGACCTTATTGACCTCAACATTCAGCCCGCCATAAAGGCCGCTGAAATCGGGCTTATTGGTGATGATGCGGATGGTCCCAGCTTGGGACGAGGCACCGTAAAGCGTGCCTTGTGGTCCGGCCAAGGCCTCGATGCGGGCAACGTCATAGACATGGACATCGAGTGTGCCGCCGATTGTGGTGACGGGTTGTTCGTCCAGATAGACCCCAACGCTGGGCAGGGAGCCCGAATGGTTGCCATCGCCGCCACTGGCCACGCCGCGGAAATAGACCGTGGTGACGCCGGGCTGGCTGGTCTGGAACGAGACGCTGGGCAGCATCTTGGTATAGTCATTGAAATTGGCAATATTCAGCTGCTCAAGCTTTTGGGTGCCGAGCGCCTGAATGCTGATGGGCACTTTTTGCAGGTTTTCGCTGCGCTTTTGTGCGGTGACGATCACCTCATCGACATTGGCCTTGCTCGCAGCCTCTTGTGCCCAAGCCCCGCTCGCGGCGGTCAGCATGGTGGAGGCCAGCAGCATGGCGATGCCATGGCGCGCTGTGCGATCACGTTGCATTATAGTCATCTGGATTTCCCCTCGGTTATAGAGGGATAGTCTTCGCTTAGTTGACGCGCTGGCAAGTCTCAAATGTAAGATTGCCAGTATTTTCGGCGATTTGACGCAATTTTGTGACCAAATCGTCACGCTTGCCAGATTTTGCGCACTGGGCCGAGCGCGACCTTGAGCGGATCAAGCCAGGCCTCAAAGGCGCGCCACTGGCCAATGCCGTCGCGATTGAGCGGGCGGCGCACCTGTTCGCTACTGGCGGTGCGCACCGCGCGCTGGGTCTGGTGGAAATTTAAGCAGGCCGCCTCAAATGGCAGGCCCAGATAATCGAGCAGGCGGCGGATCTGGTCTTCGGGCGCTTCGATCAGGCGCTCATGGATCACCCTATGCACCCGGCCGGGCAGGACCTGATCGAAATGCCGCATAAGCCGCACATAATCACTGTAATAGCGGCCCATATCCTCAAGCCCATAGGCAAAGGCCTGGCCCCGCGCAAAATGCTGTTTGAAGTTGGAAAAACAGCAATCCATGGGATCGCGGCGCGCATCGATAATCTTTGCATTTGGTAAGATCAGGTGAATAAAGCCGGTATAGAGCCAGTTATTGGGCAATTTATCGATGAAATAGGGCTTGGCCTCTTTGCGCTGAATCTGGGTGCGCGACAAAAAGTCTTGGCCAAGGTCCAGGATCTGGTCTGACAATAGGCTGTCAAGGCCGGTCGGATAGCGCTGGGTCTCTTTGCCGGTTCGCGCCGCCAGGGCGGGAAGGTCTGGCAATTCCATTGTGCCCTCGACCAGGGAATGGCTGGCCAGGATCTGCTCGATCAGGGTTGAACCCGCCCTTGGCATGCCCAGAATAAAGATCGGATCAGGGGCTGTGCAGCCCTGGCCCGCATGCCGGGCAAAAAACTCAGGTGTAAAGGTATCAATGGCGCGGTCCACCTGACGGCTGATTTCGCCGGGGTCATAATCTAGGCTCTTTCGGCGAAGCGCGTTTGCCGCGCCATAATGGCCAAAAGATGCCTCAGCCTGGCCTAGGTCTTCGAACGCCTTTCCAAGCGCAAAATCCAGATGCAGTCGGTCATCATCGCCAAGATCGGGCGTTTCTAAGGCGGCCTGCATGGTGGCAATATCGTCGGGTGAAAAGCGTACAGTCTTAAGATTGGCCAGGCTCCACCAGACCTCTCCCAGATCGGGGCGCAGGCTCAAGGCGCGGCGATAGGCATCTAGGCTGTCGTCTTGGCGGCCGACCGTCTTGAGCACATGGGCATAGCTCATCCAGATCTTGGGCTGGTCGGGCCGGTTTTGCAAAACGCCTTCATAAAGGGCCAGGGCCTCATCATAATCGCCAATCTTGCCAAGGGCTGCGGCCTTTAGGTTTTGGTGATTGGGATTATTGGGGTCTAGGGCCAGCACCGTCTCTAGTTCAGCCAAGGCGTCTTGGGTTCTGTTCTGACGATGCAGGACCATGGCCAGGTTTGAGCGGGCGGCGGTAAAGCCTGGTGCTAGGTCCAGGGCGCGGCGCAACAGGTTTTCGGCATCGCCATAGCGGCCAATGCGTCCAGCCAGTTCAGCCAGCATGCGGATCGCCGCCACATCGGTTGGAATGGTTTTGAGCCTCTGTTTGAGGATGGGTTCTGCAATATGCAGGGCATTGGCGGCCAGGGCCTGGGCAGCTTGCTGCAGGTGAGGATCGTGAATACTGGCACCGATCGCCTGCAACTCTGCGATCTCGGCATCGGCCTTGCGGCCAAGTGCGCGATAGGCAAGGGCCTGGTCACGAAAGGCCTGGGCCTGTTTGAGCGCCGTATCGGACAAGGGCTAGGGTTCCATCTAGGCAAGCATTGCGCGGTTTGGGGGCTACCATGCCCATGGTTTGGCAAAAATTTCCAGACGCAGGCTTTATGTCTGCTAGCTTGGGCGCTTGGTGGGGGAGTTTGAAAGTATGGGCGGCGTTAAGACGGCCAAGGGCCTAGGGTTTTGGATGTGCACGGCCCTAGTGGTTGGCAATATTATTGGCTCGGGCGTGTTTCTGTTACCGACCTCGCTTGCGCCGTTTGGTTGGAATGCGGTGTTTGGTTGGATACTGACCATTGCTGGGGCGATTTGTCTGGCTTTTGTGTTTGCCCAGCTGGCCCGCGCCATGCCGCGCGGTGGCGGGCCCTATGCCTATACGCTTGAGGCCTTTGGCCGGGCCCCGGCCTTTGCCGTGGCCTGGAGTTATTGGATCTCGCTTTGGGTTGGCAATGCGGCGATTGCTGCGGCCGCCATTAGCTATTTGAGTGTATTCTTTCCGGCCATTGGTCAGATCGCGGGCCTGCCAGCGGTCTTGACCTGCGCCGCCGTCTGGCTGTTTACCGCCATTAATTGCCGCGGCGTGCGCGAGGCCGGGGCGGTGCAGATGGTCACAACCGGCCTAAAACTCCTGCCACTCTTGGCGGTCATGGTCTTGGCCGTGCTGCTACTGTTCCAGCAAGGCCCGCGCGTCCTGATGCCGTTTCATGCCGCTGATATCAGTGTCTCTGGCATAACGGCGGCGGCGACCTTGACCCTTTGGGGCATGCTGGGTCTGGAATCGGCGACCGTGCCGGCCGATAGTGTCGAGGACCCGGAGCGCACCATTCCAGCGGCCACTCTGGCGGGCACAATCTTGACGGGGGTGATTTATCTGGTGGTCTGTTCGGCCGTGGTCTTGATGGTGCCAAGCGCGATCGCGTCTGTGTCCAATGCGCCGCTTGCCGATTTTGTCTCGCTTTATTGGGGCACCAATGCCCGCGATGTCCTGGCCCTGTTTGCTGCGATCAGTGCCCTAGGCGCGCTTAATGGCTGGATCTTGCTGCAGGGCGAGTTGCCTGCCGCCATGGCTAGGGACGGGGTGTTTCCGCGTTGGCTGGGCAAGGTGTCTGGGCGCGGAACGCCTGTGCGGGCCCATCTGGTTTCCAGCGCGCTTTTGACCGCGATTGTCTGTCTGAACTATCAAAAATCCATGGCCCAGCTGTTTACCTTTATCATCCTCTTGGCCACATCGGCCTCGCTGGTCATGTATCTGGCCTGCGCGCTTGCGGCCTTGTGGCTCCTATACAAGGGCAAGATGCAGGGCTCGCCAGTGTTTGCCGTCGTTGCGGTTCTGGCCGGGGCCTATTCGGTCTGGACCCTGATCGGGGCTGGGCTAGAGGCCGCGGGCTGGGGGGCAGTCCTGCTACTGGCAGGACTGCCTGTCTATTGGATCATGCGACCTAAAACTAAGATCTAGCGAAGGGCAGCGTGGGTGCGTAGATACTCATCCACGGCCTGGGCACATTCGCGCCCCTCGCGGATCGCCCAGACCACTAGGGACTGACCGCGGCGCATATCGCCGCAAGCAAAAATGCGGCTGGTTGAGGTGCGGTGCACCTTGACGTCTGCCTTGACCGCGCCGCGCGGGTTCATCTCGACCCCGGCCTGCTCAAGCAGGGCATCGGTGCGCGGGCCCAAAAAGCCCATGGCCAGCAAGACCATATCGGCCTTGATCTGGAAGGTGCTGCCGGGGACTTCCTGCATCGCCATCTGGCCATTGGCGCCTGCGGCCCACTCGGCACGCACGCATTCAATGGCTGTAACCTTGCCGCCTTCGCTGATTACCCGCTTGGTCAGGACCGAGAAATCGCGCTCGCAGCCCTCTTCTTGCGAAGACGAGGTGCGCATTTTCAGCGGCCAGTCGGGCCAGGTCATGGCCTTGTTTTCGCGGGCGGGCGGCTGGGGCATGACTTCGAGCTGGGTCACGCTCAGTGCGCCTTGGCGGTTGGAGGTGCCGATACAGTCCGACCCCGTATCACCGCCGCCAATCACCACGACATGCTTTCCCTTGGCCGACAGTGTGCCGGTCGGTGCGGCAACCGATTCCTCGTCCCCCGCCACGCGCTTATTTTGCTGACGCAGGAAGTCCATGGCGAAATAGACGCCTTCGGTCTCGCGGCCTGGAACCTCAAGATCGCGGGGCCATTCGGCGCCGCCCGCCAGAACCAGCAGGTCATAATCGTCCAAAAGGCGCTGCACAGAGATAGAGACCCCGACCTCGATATTGGTGCGGAAGATCACGCCCTCGCCCTGCATCTGGGCCACCCGGCGGTCGATCAGGTGCTTTTCCATCTTGAAGTCTGGAATGCCATAGCGCAGCAGGCCGCCAATACGGTCATTCTTTTCAAACACGGTCGGGTTATGACCCATGCGGGCCAGTTCCTGGGCGCAGGCCAGGCCTGCGGGCCCTGAGCCGATCACAGCGACGCGCTTGCCCGTGCCACGATCGGCGCGCAGCGGCTCGACCCAGCCTTCCTTCCATCCCCGGTCAATGATTTCGCACTCAATCGACTTGATCGTGACGGGGCTGTCTTGAATGTTCAGGGTGCAGGCCGCCTCGCAAGGCGCTGGGCAGACCCGGCCCGTGAATTCTGGGAAATTATTGGTGGAGTGCAGGGTC
>CANGEH010000120.1 GCA_947452665.1 Caulobacteraceae bacterium | reverse complement strand
CCCGCAAGATGGTGATTGCCGAGATTGAGGAGATGGGCCTGCTGCGTCTGATTGAAGACAAGCTGATTGCCCAGCCATTTGGCGACCGCTCCGGCGTGGTGATCGAGCCCTTCTTGACCGACCAATGGTATGTTGATGCCCATACCCTCGCCCAGCCCGCTATCAAGGCGGTCGAAAACGGCGATATGGTGTTTGAGCCCCGCAATTGGGAAAAGACCTATTTCGAATGGCTGCGCAATATCCAGCCCTGGTGCGTGTCGCGCCAGCTCTGGTGGGGCCATCGCATCCCGGCCTGGCACGGTCCTGATGGTGTTATATTCGTCGAAGAATCCGAAGCTGAAGCCAAGGCTGCAGCCCTGGCGCATTATGGTGATGAGACTGTACTGAAACAGGACGAAGATGTTTTAGACACCTGGTTCTCTTCGGCGCTGTGGCCGTTTTCGACCCTAGGCTGGCCGCAAGACACGTCGGATCTGGCCAGGTTCTATCCGACCCACACCCTGGTTACCGGCTTTGATATCATCTTCTTCTGGGTGGCCCGGATGATGATGATGGGTCTGCATTTCAAGGGTGAGGTGCCGTTTAAGCGGGTGTTTATCAATGCCCTGGTCCGCGACGATAAGGGCCAGAAGATGAGCAAGTCCAAGGGCAATGTCCTAGACCCGCTCGATCTGATTGATGAGTTTGGCTGCGATGCCCTGCGCTTTACCTTGACGGCCATGTCGGGCCAGGCGCGTGACATCAAATTATCGCGTCAACGCATTGAAGGTTATCGTAATTTCGGCACAAAATTATGGAATGCTGCACGCTTTAGCCAGATGAACGAATGTCTGCGTGAGGACGGATTTGATCCGGGCGCGGCCAATCAGATCATTAATCGCTGGATCCGTGGCGAGACGGTCAAGACGGTTTTGGCCGTGACCAAGGCGCTGGAGGCCTGCGCCTTTGATGTGGCCGCCCAAGCGCTTTACCGATTTGTCTGGAACGTGTTCTGCGACTGGTATCTGGAACTGGCCAAGCCAATCTTGAACGGCGATGACGGCGAGGCCAAGGCCGAGACCCGGGCCATGACCGCCTGGGCCCTGGATGTCTGCCTCAAATTGCTTCATCCCGTTATGCCCTTTGTGACCGAGGAGCTTTGGGGCAAGCTGGCCGAGTTTGGTGCGGCCCGTGATGGCATGTTGATCACCGCCCAATGGCCCGTATTCCCTGAAGCCTGGCTCGATGCCGATGCAGAAGCCGAGATTGACTGGGTGATTGCCCTGGTCAGTGAGGTACGTTCAATCCGTTCGGAAATGAATGTGCCGCCTTCGGCGCGTGCGCCCCTGACCCTGGTCGGGGCAGGCGATGTGGCCAAGGCCAGACTGGTGCGCAATCGCGACCTGATCGTCTCGCTCGGGCGTCTGGAATCGGTCAAGGAGGCGGAAATCGCGCCAACAGGGGCTGTGCCGTTCGTGATCGAGGAGGTGACGGCCGCGCTTTCCATTGCCGGGTTTATTGATCTGGCCGCTGAAAAAGCGCGCCTAGCCAAGGAAATCGCCAATTTTGCTGGGGATATCGAACGCACGGCCAAAAAGCTCGATAATCCTGATTTTGTCGCCCGCGCCCGTGAGGATGTGGTCGAGGAAAATCGTGAGCGCTTGTCTGAGTCCAAGATCGCCAAGGCCAAACTCGAAAGCGCCATGGACCGTCTGATCGCCTTGGGCTAGCGGATAAGCATTCGGACCAGAGGCCTTGGGCGGGGGGTCCCCGCGCCAATGTCTTAAAACGATCATCTATTCGTGCGTTAGATGCGATCAGCGCGTTTGGCGTCCATGCGACTGATTCGATATGATGAACATTCTCCTCATTACGCTCGACCAGTTTCGCGCAGACTGCCTTGGATGCGCAGGGCATCCCATTGTCCAGACCCCCAATCTTGATCGGCTAGCGGCTGATGGGCTTAGGCTGGCGCGGCACTATAGCCAGTGCGCGCCCTGCAGTCCTGGCCGGGCGAGCCTCTATACGGGCCTGTATCAATGCAATCACCGGGTGGTTGGCAATGGCACACCCTTGGACGCGCGGTTTGATAATATTGCCATGGCTGGCCGCCGCGCGGGTTATGCGCCGACCCTGTTTGGCTATACGGATCAGAGCATTGATCCTCGGCAGGCCGACGGTCCAGACGATCCAAGGCTTGAGGACTATGAACAGGTCCTGCCCGGTTTTGATGTCGGTTATCGCCTTGGTCCGGCGCGTCCTGACGCCTGGGTCCAATGGCTCAATGCCAAGGGCTATACGCTGCCAACTGATGCCATGGCGGCGATTGCGACCGAAGCCGATCGACACGAGGATTTGAGCCTATCGGCATTCTTGACCGATAAGTTTATTGACTGGCTTGGGGTTCAGGACCGGCCCTGGTTTGCCCATCTTAGCCAGTTTCGCCCACATGAGCCCTTTGCGGCAGCGGGCCGATTTGGCACAATGTATGATCCAGACGACATGGCCGATCCAATTGTACCGGCCGCAGAGCGTCACCCCCTGCATGATGGCCTAATGCGCCACCCCTTGCTCAAGGCCCCGTCAGACCCAAACGAGATGCGGCGGCTTCGTGCCCAGTATCTGGGCATGGTCAGCGAGGCAGACCATCAATTGGGGCGCGTCTGGGATGCGTTAGAAGCCCTTGGGCAATGGGACAATACACTCATCATTGTGACCTCGGACCATGGCGAGCAGTTTGGCGATCACGGCTTGATGCAAAAGCTGGGGTTTTTGAAGGCAGCTTCCACATTCTCAGTCTTGTGCGCGATCCGCGTGCGGGCAAGGCGCGCGGCGGCGTTGTGGACCGGTTTACAGAGAATATTGATTGGTTTCCCACGCTTTGCGAGGCCATGGATATCCCCGTGCCAACCCAGTGTGACGGGTTTCCCCTGACGCCGTTTTTGGAGGGCCGTACACCCGACCAATGGCGTGACGCGGCCTATTGGGAATTTGACTGGCGCTCTTCCTATATTGCGCAAGGCCCGCATGATTGGCCGTGGGACCGGCGGCTCGAGCGGATGAATCTGGCCGTTCGGCGAAGCGAGAAGGCGGCCTATGTCCATTTTGGTGATGGCAGTAGTATTGCCTTTGACCTTGCCGCTGACCCCAGTTGGCGAACCCAATTGTCCGATCCGCGTGATATACTCAGAGAAGCGCAGGCCATGCTGACCTGGCGGGCACAGCATACGGACCGCACCATGACCGGCATGCTGGTGGAAAATGGTGGTATTGGGCGATGGCCGCCCATGCCAAAAGATTGGGGCAACCAATGATCACAGACACCGCACCAAACAAGCTCGAGCCCCAGGCGGATTTCGCCACGCGCTTTGAGACGGTTGATCAAGTCATCAATGCCCTCAGCGAGATGGGCAGTATTACAATGATCGAGGCCGGGATGGTCGAGTTGGATCATGCCTTACAATGTGCGGCTGAGTTAAAATTGATCCGGCCCGATGATCTTGAGCTTCAGGTGGCTGGGCTGGTGCATGATATCTGCCATGGACGGTGCCATATCCGCGATCACGGCGAAGCAGGGTCTGAGGCCGTGCGCGATGTGTTTGGCACGCGCGTCGCCGAGCTGGTTAGGCTGCATATTGATGCCAAGCGCTATCTCGTCGAGGTCGATAAAGCCTATCGCTCCAAGTTATCGGCTGTGAGCATTGAGACCCTAGCCCTTCAAGGGGGCGGGATGACGCCCGGCCAGATCGCAGCCTTTGAGGCCAGCCCCTATGCGGAGGATGCCTGCCAGCTTCGCATGGCCGATGAGGCGGCCAAGGTGGCTGGACGTGAGGTTCCAGGGCTGGAGACCTGGATAGAGACCTTGAAATCTGTGGCCCGAATGGCGCAATGACCCTTAAGGCCATCGCATTAGACGCCCCAGAGCTTAGGATTGAAGGCGCGCTAGAGGTCCAAAAATCGCCCGATAAGATCATAGTCTGTCGGCTGCCAGACTGGACCCGGGCACAATCGCCAGAACCGGCCTTTGACCTCATGGCCGCAATGACCTCGGGCGTGCGCCTCAGCCTTGCCACCGATTCCGAGCGGATCGAGTTGGATTTTTTGGCAACCGGCCTGCAATTTGAGGGCGAAGACCGCAGGCCGATCGTGTTTGACGTCTATGTCAATGGCACCCTTTTCGCGCGGGAATCGATCCGGTCGGGTCATACAGTTAGGGTCGATGATCGCTCTGTAGGCTTTACAGTGGGCGAGGCCAATACGCTTAGGCTCTGTGACCTAGGCGCCGGTCGAAAGCATATCTGCATCTATCTGCCTCAATCCGCCATGACAGAGGTTTTGGGCCTAAGGCTGCCCGTGGCCGCAAGCCTTTTTGACCAGAACGATACGCGTCGCCATTGGGGCCATTATGGCAGCTCAATCAGTCACGGCATGGATGCGGACGGGCCATCCGAGACCTGGCCGGCCATGGTTGCGCGGCAACTGGGCCTTAACCTAACCAATCTTGGCTTTGCAGGCCAATGTCACCTGGATGGGTTTGTGGCAAGGACCCTGCGCGATGGGCCTTTTGACCTGATCAGCCTGAAGCTTGGCGCCAATATTGTTGCCTCGGACTCCATGCGTCAAAGGACCTTTGCGAGCGCGGTTCACGCCCTGTTGGACACGATACGCGACGGAAAGCCAAACGTGCCGATCCTATTGATATCCCCCATTTATTGCCCCCTGATCGACGATATGCCCGGTCCTGTAAAGCGGCTGGAGGGCGGCGCTTATTTGCGTTTGCCAAGGCAGGCTGCGATTGAGGATGGCGCGCTTTGCCTCTCAGCGGTACGCACCCAATTGAAAGCGATTTTTGAGCGCCGTCGCGGTGCAGGCGACAAAAACCTGCATTATCTCGATGGGTTAGGGTTATTTAGTGCGGCTGACTTGGCCATGATGCCCGATCAACTTCACCCGAATGCAGATGGCCACAGGCTTATGGCCCAGCGCTTTGGGCAATCGAGGCCCGATGATTTCGGTGGCTTTGCAGACCAAGCGCTAGCGCCGACGTGAATCCGTCCCCATGGGGGGGAGGGGGCCTAAAACGTCTTTTGCCTGCAATGTGGCGCGCAGGCTTGGGCCATGCCCAAACATTTGCCACCCCCACGCCAAACAGGTGTTTACATTCTAGACCGGCTTATGTTTGTTCAAGGGTCAGGCGTGCGGATCGATAGACGCGCCGAACCCTTGAGGATGCCAATGACCCTGAAGACCGCGACTCCCTGGCCCGCCATGTCCATTGCCCAGGCTCATGACCTGCTCACCGCGCCAGGACAGCCCTTCGAGATGGATGAAATGGTCATTCGCGGCGTGTCCATGCGGGTCTGGAAGAATGCGCCGCCGACCCTGCGCGATGTGCTCTTGGCGGGTCGTGCGCACGGGGCCAAGGACTTCCTTGTCTATGAGGACGAGCGCGCCACATTTGAAGATTTTTACCGCGCCAGCCTGACCTTTGCTCATGATCTGATCAAGAACGGGGTGCAAAAGGGCGATCGGGTCGCGATTGTCATGCGCAACTTCCCCGAATGGCCGGTGGCATTTTTTGGGGCATCGATTGCCGGCGCGATTGTCACGCCCTTGAATGCCTGGTGGACGGGGCCAGAGCTTGAGTATGGCCTGACCGATTCTGGCGCCAAGATCTTGATCTTGGATGCCGAGCGGATGGAGCGGCTGCGCGAGCACCTGCCCAATTGCCCCGATCTGACCCGGGTCTATGTCTCGCGTGAAAGCGAAGAGATCGCCCATCCAATGATTGTGCGGATCGAGGATGTGATCGGCGGCACCAATAGCTGGAAGACCTTGCCAGAACTGGCCCTGCCCGACATCGATTTGACGCCAGAAGATGATGCGACCATCTTCTATACCTCTGGCACCACGGGCAAGCCCAAGGGCGCGCTGGGGACGCACAGAAATATTGTCTCCAACATTATGGCCTCGGCCATATCGGGCGCACGGACCTATCTGCGCCGCGGTGAAACCCCGCCTGCGCCAGATCCAGACGGGCCGCAGCGCGCGACGCTTTTGTCCGTGCCGTTTTTCCATGCCACGGGCTGTTTTGCCGTGCTGTCACCATCCCTGTTTGCCGGGGCCAAGCTGGTCTTGATGCGCAAATGGGAGCCAGAACTGGCCATGCAATTGATCGAGCGCGAAAGGGTCACGGGCTGCGGCGGCGTGCCGACCATTGCCTGGCAGCTGATCGAGCATCCAGCCCGGGCCAATTATGACCTGTCCAGCCTAGAAAGTGTCTCCTATGGCGGCGCGCCCTCGGCGCCAGAGCTGGTGCGGCGGATTGTCGAAAGCTTTCCCAAGTCCTTACCGGGCAATGGCTGGGGCATGACTGAGACCTCCGCGACCTTTACCCACCATCAGGGCGAAGACTATGAAAACCGGCCCGATAGCTGCGGGCCAGCGGTTCCGGTCTGCGAGATGAAAATCCTCGATGCCGATGGACGTGAAATGGCCGCCGGTCAGGTCGGCGAGCTTTATGGCAAGGGCCCTAATGTCGCCAAGCTCTATTGGAACAAGCCCGAAGCCACGGCCCAGACCTTTATCGATGGCTGGGTGCGCACCGGCGACTTGGCGCGGATCGATGAAGAAGGCTTTTGCTATATTATCGACCGGGCCAAGGACATGCTGATCCGCGGCGGTGAAAACATCTATTGTGTCGAGGTCGAAAACGTCCTGTACGAACACCCCGCCGTTATGGATGCCGCCCTGGTCGGTGTGCCGCACAAGCAATTGGG